>DXBF01000035.1 GCA_019116705.1 Candidatus Gemmiger avistercoris | reverse complement strand
ACCAAGGTCGTCTCCATCAACCGCGTTTCCAAGACCGTCAAGGGCGGCCGCGTCATGAAGTTCGCCGCGCTGATCGTCGTCGGCGACGGCAAGGGCAACATCGGCTACGGCGTCGGCAAGTCCGGCGAAGTTCCCGAGGCCATCCGCAAGGGCGAAGGCGCTGCCAAGAAGAACATGCACAAGATCGCCATGAAGGGCAGCACCATCCCCCACGAGATCGTGGGTGAGTTCGGCGCCGGCCGCGTCCTGATGCGTCCCGCTGCCCCCGGTACCGGCGTTCTGGCCGGCGGTCCCGTCCGTGCGGTGCTCGAGTGCGCCGGCATCAAGGACATCCGCGCCAAGAGCCTGCGTTCCAACAACCCCATCAACGTCACCGCTGCCACCTTCGCAGGTCTGTGCGGCCTGACCGACGCCGAGAGCGTCGCGGCCAAGCGCGGCAAGACTGTTGCCGAGATCCTGGGTTAAGGAGGGTACTACAATGGAAAAAGTTACCATTCGTCTCGCCAAGAGCCTGATCGGCCGCGGCAAAGAGCAGATTGCCGTTGCGCACTCCCTGGGGCTTCGCCGCCCCGGTGAGGTCACGGAGCAGCCTGACAACGCCGCCACCCAGGGCAAGATCGCCAAGATCTCCCACCTGGTCGTCGTGACCAAGGCGTAACGCAAGGAGGTGCAAGCATGAAACTTCATGAACTGAACGCGCCCGCCGGCGCCCGGAAGGCCGTGACCCGCAAGGGCCGCGGCGCCGGTTC
This sequence comes from Candidatus Gemmiger avistercoris, assembly GCA_019116705.1. Taxonomy (GTDB): domain Bacteria; phylum Bacillota; class Clostridia; order Oscillospirales; family Ruminococcaceae; genus Gemmiger; species Gemmiger avistercoris. The sequence continues at coordinate 13,792 of DXBF01000035.1, read as the reverse complement.
CGGCAACGGCAAGACCGCCGGTTACGGCCACAAGGGCCAGAAGGCCCGCTCCGGCGTCAAGAAGGCCGGCTTTGAAGGCGGCCAGATGCCCCTGCAGCGCCGTCTGCCGAAGCGCGGTTTCAACAACATTTTCGCTACGAAGTATGTTACCATCAAAGTGTCTGACCTCGAAAAGTTCGAGGCCGGCGCTACGGTCGATGCCGAGGCTCTGCTGAAGGCCGGCATCATCTCCAAGACGCTGGACGGCGTCAAGGTGCTGGGCAATGGCGAACTGACCAAGGCGGTCAACGTCAAGGTCGCTGCGTACACTGCCTCCGCCAAAGAAAAAATCGAGAAAGCAGGCGGGAAGGCAGAGGTGATGTAAGGTGTTTGAAACCTTCCGGAAAGCCTGGAAGATCGACGATCTCCGTAAACGGCTCCTGTTCACCTTGCTGATCCTCGTTCTGTTCCGTCTGGGCTGCGCGATCCCGGTGCCCTACATCACGCCGGACGCGCTGTCCTCCATGTTCACAGGCGGCACCGGCGATATGCTGGAATACCTGAACATGATGTCGGGCGGAGCCCTGAGCGAGTGCACCATCTTTGCGCTGGGCGTCCAGCCGGCGATCAACGCCTCCATCATCATGCAGCTGCTGGCGGTGGCGATCCCGTACCTGGAAAACCTCACCAAAGAAGGGGAGGAAGGCCAGCGCAAGATGCGCCGCATCACCAATTATGTGGGCGCGGGCATCGGCCTGGTGCTTTCGATCGGCTACTACTTCATCATCCGCAACATGAACGCGCTGTCCTATACCGACGGCTTTGCCGGCATCTTCAGCGCCGTGGTCATCATTCTGGCCTTCACAGCCGGTTCGCAGCTCTGCACCTGGCTGGGCAACCAGATCGACTCCAAGGGCATTGGCAACGGCCTTTCGCTGCTGATCTTTGCCGGCATCGTGGCCCGCTGGTCCTCCGTTTACTCGGCGGTCACCAACATCGTGGGCCGCGCGCAGAACGGCGAACCGCAGTTCTACGCCTTCCTGCCGCTGTTGGTGGTGCTGGCGCTGGTGGCGATCGTGTTCGTGGTCATCCTGACCAACGCCGAGCGCCGGATCCCGGTCCAGTACGCCAAGCGCGTGGTAGGCCGCAAGATGTACGGCGGCCAGGCCAGCTACATCCCCATCAAGGTCAACATGACCGGCGTTATGCCGATCATCTTCGCCTCGACGCTGTGCAGCCTGCCGGGCCTGATCTTCCGCTTCATCAATCTGAATGCGGCGGAACATCCCTACCTGTATGCGTTCTTCAGCGCGTTCAACTACAACAGCATCCTGTACCTCATCGTTTATGTGCTGCTGATCGTCGCATTCAACTACTTCTATGTGGCGATCCAGTATAATCCCGTGGATATCGCCAACCAGCTGCGCAAGAATAACGGCACGATCCCCGGTATCCGTCCCGGCAAGCCCACCAGTGATTTCATCACCAGGACGTTGTCCAAGATCACCCTGATCGGCGCGATCTTCCTGGCCATCGTCGCGGGCCTGCCCATCATCCTCGGCAACGTCACCGGCACGTCCATCCAGTTGGGTGGTACCAGCCTGCTGATCGTCGTGGGTGTGGCGCTGGAGACCGGCCGTGCGCTGGAAGGCTATATGACCGCCCGTTACCACAAAGGGTTCCTGGAATAAGAAAGGGAATGTGCGATGAAAATGATCCTTTTGGGCGCCCCTGGCGCCGGTAAGGGTACGCAGGCAGAGATCCTCTGCGACAAGCTGGGTATCCCCACCATTTCGACCGGTAATATTTTGCGTGCCGCCGTCAAGGAGGGCACGCCGATGGGCCAAAAGGCAAAGGGCTACATGGACGCGGGCGCTTTGGTGCCGGACGACGTCATCGTCGGCATCGTGAAGGAGCGTCTGGCGCAGCCTGACTGCGCGAAGGGGTTCATCCTCGACGGCATGCCGCGCACCATCGCCCAGGGCGAAGCCCTGGAGCAGATGGGGGTGGAGATCGACAAGGTCATTGATCTGGTTGTAGCCGACGAGGCGATCCTCCAGCGGATGTCCGGCCGCCGCGTCTGCGCCAAGTGCGGTGCAAGCTATCATATCATCAACAAACCCAGCGCCAAAGAGGGCGTGTGCGACCGCTGCGGCGGCGAGCTGGTCATCCGCAAGGATGACGAGCCGGCCACCGTGCTGGAACGGCTGAAAGCGTATCACGAGCAGACCGAGCCGCTGGTAGAATTCTACCGTCAGCGCGGCAAGCTCGTCGAGGTCCCCGACCAGGGTTCCATCGAGGCTACCACAGCGTTCCTTCTCAAGCTTTTGGAGGCTTAAAGTATCCATGATCCAAATCAAAAATGCCGCGGAACTGGACAAGATGCGGAAAGCCTGCGCGATCAGCGCGGCTGCATTGAAGGCCGGCGGCGAAGCGATCGAACCGGGGATCACCACGGCAGAGATCGACAAAATCATTTATGACTTTATCGTGCGCCACGGTGCCAGGCCCAACTTCCTGCACCTGTATGGATTCCCGGCGACGGCGTGCATCAGCGTGAACGACACGGTCATCCACGGTATTCCCAACCACCAGCAGCAGATCCGGCCCGGCGATATCGTTTCTATCGACACCGGCTGCAAGATCGACGGCTTCAACGGCGACAACGCCTGCACCTACGGCTGCGGCAAGCTCGACCTGGAAGCGCAGCGGCTGCTGGATGTGACCCGGGAAAGCCTGCACCGGGGCATTGAGATGGCCCGGGGCGGCAACCGCATCGGGGATATCAGCCACGCGGTGCAGGGCTATGTGGAGGAGAACGGTTTCTCGGTCGTGCGCAGCTTCGTCGGCCACGGCGTGGGCAAGGAACTGCACGAGGACCCTGAGGTGCCCAACTACGGCAACCCCGGCAGGGGCCCGCGGTTGGTGCCGGGCATGTGCATCGCGGTGGAACCGATGGTCTGCCAGTATAAGTACGCGGTAAAGACATTAAAGGACGGTTGGACAGTCAAGACCTGCGACGGCGGGCTGGCGGCGCACTTTGAGCATACGCTGGCCATCACTGCGCAGGGGGCGGAAGTCCTGACCTACGGCTGGGAGGAACCCGGATGGACTTTGTAAAAGGTCAGCTGGTGCGCTCCAAGGCCGGGCGGGACAAAAACCGCACGCTGGCCGTTCTGGCGATGGATGGGCCGATGCTCTGGCTCGCGGACGGGGCTTTACGCAAAGTAGGGGACCCGAAGCGGAAAAAAGCCAGGCATGTGGCGCCCACGACCACTGTTCTAGCCAACGAGCTTCTGAAAAGCGATCAATCACTCAGGGATGCCATCGCCGCCTACGAGGCGGACTGTGCAAACTGACGGAACCCTTCAAGGAGGCAATCAGCTTGTCTAAAGAAGATGTCATTGAAGTAGAAGGTATCGTACGGGAGGCCATGCCCAACACCGTTTTCAAGGTCGAGCTGCTCAACAAAGAGGGCAAGCCCAACGGCCACAGTGTTCTGGCACATATTTCCGGTAAGCTGCGGACGAACTTCATCCGCATTCTGCCCGGCGACAAAGTCACGATGGAAATGTCGCCCTACGACCTGACCAAGGCCCGGATCACCTGGCGTTCCAAGTAAACTGGCAGCGCCTTGTGTTTTGAAAAGGAGGTTAACATCATGAAGGTAAAACCTTCCGTGAAACCCATTTGCGAGAAGTGCAAGGTCATCAAGCGCAAAGGTCGCGTGATGGTCATCTGCGCCAATCCGAAGCATAAGCAGCGTCAGGGCTAAAGGTCTGCGGTCATTCCGCAGAAACCGTACCCAAAACGCTTGGGGGCCAAGTGCGTAGATTCCCGGCGCAGGCCCCGACACAGGACATGGGATGTTATTTATGGAGGTGCTTTATGGCACGTATTGCTGGTGTTGATCTGCCTCGCGAGAAGCGGATCGAGGTTGGTCTGACTTATGTTTACGGTATTGGTCAGTCCACTGCCGACGAAATTCTCGCCGGGACCGGAATTAACCCTGATACCCGCGTCAAGGATCTGACTTCCGACGAGGAAGCCAAGATCCGCGACTACATCGACAAAAACAACATCATGGTAGAGGGCGACCTGCGCCGCAACGTCGCGCTTGACATCAAGCGCCTGACCGAGATCCAGTGCTACCGTGGTGTGCGCCATCGCAAGGGCCTTCCCTGCCGCGGCCAGCGCACCAAGACCAATGCGCGTACCTGCAAAGGTCCCAAGCGCACCGTCGCGAACAAAAAGAAGTAAGGAGGAACTGAGACATGGCTGCTAATAAAGCTGCTGCGGCAAAATCCCGCACGAAGAAAAGAGAGCGCAAGAACATCAGCGCCGGTGCTGCTCACATCCAGAGCACGTTCAACAACACCATCGTGACCATCACCGATACCCAGGGCAACACCGTTTCCTGGTGCAGCACGGGCGCGCTGAATTTCCGCGGCTCCCGCAAGAGCACCCCTTACGCCGCCCAGAGCGCTGCTGAAGTCGCCGCCAAGGCCGCCATCGAGCATGGCATGAAGACCGTTGAGGTCTACGTCAAAGGCCCCGGTTCCGGCCGTGAAAGCGCCATCCGCGCCCTGCAGGCAACCGGTCTGGAAGTCACCATGATCCGTGATGTGACCCCCATTCCGCACAATGGCTGCCGCCCGCCCAAACGCCGCCGCGTTTGATTGAAAGGAGAATTTGAGTTATGGCTAAAAATACCCAACCGATCGCCAAGCGCTGCCGTGCTCTCGGCATTTCTCCTGCTGTTATGGGTTATGGCAAAAAGACCACCAACCGTAATCCCGGCGGCCAGATGAGAAAGAAGAAGAGCGAGTACGCCACCCAGCTCAACGAGAAGCAGAAGGTCAAGTTCGTGTACGGTATCCTGGAGAACCAGTTCCATACCTACTACGAAAAGGCCACCCGTATGCCGGGCCAGACGGGCGTCAACCTGCTGGTCCTGGTCGAGCGCCGTCTGGACAACGTCGTCTACCGTCTGGGCTTTGCCAAGACCCGCCGCGACGCTCGCCAGCTGGTTTCCCACAACCATTTCACCGTCAATGGCAAGCGTGTCAACATCCCTTCCTACCAGGTCAAGCCGGGCGATGTGATCGAAGTCGTTGAGTCCAGCCGTTCCTCCGTCAAGTTCAGCAAGCTGCTGGGCGAGGACGCTCCCGTCGTGCTGCTGCCCTCCTGGCTGGAGCGCGATAAGAACGCCCTGAAGGGCACGGTCGTCAAGATGCCCGTGCGCGAGGATATCGATGTGCCCATCGCTGAGCACCTCATCGTCGAGTTGTACTCCAAGTAATCCCCTTAGTTTACTGCTACGACTATTCCAATCTGACCGGCGCCTCTGTGCGCCGGTGAAACAAGGAGGGTTTTTATGATGGAGATCGAACGCCCCAAGATCGAAACGGCAAACCTTTCCCCGGATGGCCGCTACGGCAAGTTCGTCGTAGAGCCGCTGGAGCGTGGTTTCGGTACGACCTTGGGCAACAGCTTGCGTCGTGTGCTTCTGTCCTCTCTGCCCGGTGTGGCTGTCACCAGCGTCAAGATCGACGGCGTGGTGCATGAGTTTTCCACCATCGAGGGCGTACGGGAGGACGTGACGGAGATCGTCCTGAACCTCAAGGGTGTTGCCGCCAAGATCTATGGCGACGGCCCCAAGACCGTCCGGGTCGAGGCGGCCGGCCCCTGCGAGCTCATCGCCGGTTCCATCAAGGGCGGCGATGACCTGGAGATCCTCAACCCTGAATGGCATATCGCCACCCTGGGCGAGGGCGCCAAGCTGGTCATGGAGATCACCTTCGACAAGGGCCGCGGTTACGTCCCCGCAGAGCGCAACAAACTCGCGCTGGTGGAGAAAAACGACATCAGCACCCTGCCGGTCGACAGCATCTACACCCCTGTGCTCAAAGCCAACTACACGGTGGATCACACCCGTGTAGGCCAGATCACCGACTATGACAAGCTCATTATCGAGGTCTGGACCGACGGCACCTGCAACGCGCAGGAAGCCCTGAGCCTGGCGGCCCGTGTGCTGACCGAGCATCTGAACCTGTTTGTCAACCTCTGCGACGAAACGGGCGAGACCGAGATCATGGTCGATAACGACGACCAGGGCCGTGAGAAGGCGCTGGAGATGACCATTGAGGAACTGGACCTGAGCGTCCGTTCCTTCAACTGCCTCAAGCGCGCCGGCATCAACACGGTCGGAGACCTCATCAACAAGAGCGAAGACGAGATGATGAAGGTCCGCAATCTGGGCCGCAAGAGCCTGGAGGAAGTCATGGCCAAGCTGGACAGCCTTGGTTTCTCTCTGACCAAGGACGACGAAAACTAACCCCCCGCGACACGCGGATACCAACGATAAGGAGTGAAACGGAATGCCCGGTACCAGAAAACTCGGTCGTCCCACCGACAGCCGCAACGCCATGCTGCGCGCGATGGTGACCTACCTGTTTGAGAATGGTAAGATCGAGACCACCGTTACCCGCGCCAAGGAAGTTCGTTCCATGGCCGAGAAGATGGTCACCCTTGGTAAGCAGGAGGATCTGCACGCGAAACGCCAGATCTTCTCCTACATCACCAAGGAGGATGTTGCCAAGAAGGTCATTGATGAGTACGGCCCCAAGTATGCTGACCGCACCGGCGGCTACACCCGCATCTACAAGATCGGCCCCCGCCGCGGTGACGCTGCTGAAATGGCGATCATCGAACTGGTCTGATCCCAAGCAAAATGAACGGCGCCTGCCATGCGGCAGGCGCCGTTTTTGCGTGGAAGAAGTCCTTGCCGGGCAGGCGCAGCGCCGGTCCGCAGGCAAATTTCCACCCGCCCCGGCGGGAAGGGGGCTGCTTTGCGGGGGCAAAGCGGCATAAAGATCCCTGCCGTGGGGGAGGGAAAACGCCAATTGCAAATTTTTTGTAAAATCCGACAGATTTCGCGCAGGGCTTTGGAAGCATTCATATTTAAAACGCAGAAAATGAAAAAAGCGGCGCGAAAGTTGTGCCGCAGGGCTGATTTTGTGGTGGTACTGTGTTACAATATCAATAAATGGGGTCCTGTGCCCCTGTTGGAGAATAAACCTGTGACGGAAGTAAGGAGCAACACGTATGGCTGAACAAAATCTGGGCCCGCGCGATTTCTTTGCCAAAGAGGATGCAATTGCCGATTTGGGATTGATCGCCTGCCCTGGCGCTGAAGAACTCTGCAAACTGGTGGACGGGCATCTGGTCCGCTGGGCGCAGGAAGTCGGCATGGAAGTCGACTCGTTTATCATCCCGTCGGATTGCCCGCGCTTTCAGTCAGGCGACGCGAAGGGGCTGGTCAAGGCTTCCACCCGCGGCGACGACCTGTTTATTTTTGTGGACCCGGGCAACTACAGTGTGACCTACCAGCTGTTCGGGTATGAGAACCACCTTTCCCCCGACGACCACTTCCAGAACCTGATGCGTCTGATCCAGGCGGTCTCCGGCCGCGCCCACCGCATCAGCGTCATCATGCCCAGCCTGTACGGCGGCCGCCAGCATCGGCGCGTCAGCCGCGAGAGCCTGGACTGCGCGTTCTCCCTGCAGCAGCTGCGGGCCGTCGGCGTCAAGAACATCATCACCTTCGACGCCCATGACCCCCGCGTCATGAACGCCGTGCCGACGATGAGCTTCGACAACGTCATGCCTACTTACCAGGTGCTCAAGTGCCTGCTGCATCATGTGCCGGACGTCAGCTTCCACAAGGATCACTTCATGATCGTTTCGCCCGATGAAGGCGCCATGAACCGCAACATGTATTATTCCAGCGTGCTGGGCTGTAACCTGGGCATGTTCTACAAGCGCCGCGACTACAGCCGCGTGGTCAACGGCCGCAACCCCATCGTGGCCCATGAGTACCTGGGCGAGAGCGTCAAGGACAAGGACGTTTTCATCGCCGACGACATCATCGCCTCCGGCGAGTCCATGCTGGACATCGCCTACGAACTCAAGATGCGCGGGGCCCGCAACATCTTCACCTGCGCCACCTTCCCGCTGTTCACGGCCGGCCTGGCCAAATTCGACAAGGCCTACAACGACGGCATCATCAAGGCGGTGCTGGGCACCAACCTGACCTACCGCAAACCGGAACTGCTGGAGCGCGAGTGGTACTTTGATGTGGACGTCTCCAAGTACACTGCGTACTTTATTGCCGCCATCAACCACGACAAGAGCGTTTCCAGCATCATCGACCCCATGACCAAGATCCGCGCCCTGCTGGAGAAGCACGGCATCCCCATGGGCGGCCAGGAATAAAAACAGCCTCTTACGGGCCCGCCCAGGCGGGCCTGTTTTGTTGCAGCGGGCGCGCTGCCGGAGTATAATAGGGAAGACAAAACTTCAACACAACAGGGGAGAGATGCACAATGCCTTTGCTGCCCATAGAACAGCTGCGGGAACTTGTCCGCGGCAAAAAGGTGGCCTTTATCGGCGCGGGCGTCAGCCACAAGCGCTGTATTGAACAGTTTGTGGAAATGGGGGCCCGGGTGACGCTCTGCGACCAGAAAAAGAGCCTGGAGGAATTTGGCGATTACGCCGACACCCTGCGCCGCCTGCGGGTGGACCTCAGCCTGGGGGAACATTATACCGACGGTTTTGCCGGGCAGGACATCATCATGCGCACACCGGGGTACGAATACTATAAGCCCGAACTGCAGGCGGCCCTGCGGGCCGGGGCGATGGTCACCAGCGAGGTGGAACTGTTCTTTGCGTTCTGCCCCTGCGAGATCATCGCCGTGACCGGTTCGGACGGCAAGACCACCACCACCACCCTCATCGCCAAGATGATGGAGGCCGCGGGCCGCAGGGTCTTTCTGGGGGGCAACATCGGTGCGGCGCTGCTGCCCCAGCTGGGGGCGGTGACGCCGGACGCCGTGGCGGTGGTGGAACTGTCCAGCTTCCAGCTCATCAGCATGCGCCGCAGCCCCAAGGTGGCCGTTGTCACCAACGTGACGCCCAACCACCTCGACCACCACAAGGACATGCAGGAGTACATCGACGCCAAGCGCAATATCCTGCTCTGGCAGGAGCCGCCCTGCCGCGCCGTGCTGGGCTATGAAAACGAGATCACCCGCGGTATGCAGCGCGACTGCAAGGGGGAGCAGGTCTGGTTCACCCGGCTGCACGAGACCGATAACGGTGCCTTCCTGCGAGCCGAGGACGATATGCTCTGCTACGCCGAGAACGGAACCGTCACACCGGTGGTCTGCCGCAAGGATGTGAAGCTTCGTGGCCTGCACAACGTGGAAAACCTGCTGGCCGCCATTGCGGCGGTCTGGGGCCGCGTGCCGGTGGAAGCCATGCACCAGGTGGCCGCGACCTTCACCGGCGTGGAACACCGCATCGAGCCGGTGCGCACGCTGGACGGCGTGACTTACTACAACGATTCCATTGCCTCCAGCCCCACGCGCACCATCGCAGGGCTGCGCAGTTTCGATCGCAAGATCATCCTGATCACGGGCGGCTACGATAAAAAGATCCCCTACGAACCGCTGGCCCCTGAGATCCTGGCCCATGTCAAGACGCTGGTGCTGATGGGCGCTACCGGCCCCCGGATCGAGAAGGCCGTGCGGGAACATCCCGGTTTTGCCGCCAGCGGGCTGCGCATCCTCCATGCCGCGGGCATGCAGGACGCCGTGGAACAGGCGCGGGCAGCGGCGGAGCCCGGCGACGTGGTCAGCCTTTCGCCGGCGTCGGCCTCCTTCGACCTCTACCCCAATTTTGAAGTCCGCGGCCGGGATTACAAGCGCATCGTCCTGGCGCTGCAATAAGCGGGGGCGATGCCATGATCCGCTCCGTCACCGACCCGGTCCAGCGGCGGGAGTTTGCGCGCCGCATCGCGGGCAAGCCGTATTTTGCCGCCGTTCTGGGCACCCGCTGCGCCCTGTTCGGGCCGCACCCGGCCAGCGGCTGGCGGTTTTATCTGCTGCCGGGCGAGGCTGTGCTGGCCTTGCGGGGCGGTACGGCCACCCTGTGCGGCCGCCTGCCGGAAGGGGAGGCGGGGGCGGAAGCCCGGGAGGAACTGGAAGGGTTCCTGCGCTTTTTGGCGGTGGAGCGGCTGGTAGCCGAGGCCCCGCCGGACCTGCCGGGCTGGGCGGCGGACAGCCCGCTGCTGCTGCGGGAACTGCCCCGTGGCCGGACGCTGCCGCTGCCCCCCGCGCCGCCGCCGGAACTGCGGCTGGACCTTCACCCGCCGATGCAGCCCGTCAGCCGCCTGGTGTTCCCCCAAGACCGGGCGGAGCAGGAGCAGTTCTATTCCCAGGCCTGCACGGCGCTGGCCCACGGTTTCGGCGTTTGCCGGACGCTGTGGGCGGGGGAACGGCCTGTCTGCACCGTGGGATGCTACGAGCAGAGCGGCGGGGAAGCGTATCTGTCAGCCGGGGTCACTGCGCCGGACTGGCGGGGACGGGGGCTGGCCTCCTGGCTGATCGTCGGCCTGGCCGACGACCTGGCTGCCGCCCGCACGGTGCGCTTTGCCTGTGCGCCTGCCCTGGGGCCGTTTTATGACCGCCTGGGCTTTGCCGAAGCAGGGGCCTTGCTACAATTTACACGGAAATGAGAAAGATTCTATGATCGAACAGTTTTACCAACTTAAACCCGAGGTGCTGGCGCTGGACCGCAAAGCGCTGGACCTGTGCCGGGACCAGTTCGCCCATGTGGAGCAGATCCGGGACTACAACCAGCTCAAGATGCTGCGTGCTTTCACCGACAGCGGCGTGGAAGCACGGCATTTCTGGGGGTCCAGCGGGTACGGCGTATGGGACGACAGCCGCAACAAACTGGAGGAAGTCTTTGCCCGCTGCATGGGGGCCGAAGCCGCGCTGGTGCGCCCCCAGTTCATGAGCGGCACCCACACGCTGACGGTGGCCCTGTTCGGCCTGCTGCGCACCGGCGACACGCTGCTGGCCGCTACCGGCCGCCCCTACGACACATTGGAAGGGGTCATCGGCATCGGGGAGGCGGGCAAGGGCTGCGGCACCCTGCGGGAATACGGTGTGCGGTATGACGAATGCCCGCTGCTGCCGGATCTCACCCCGGACTACGGCCTGATCGCGGAGAAAGCCCGCGCCGCCACGGTGGTGCATATCCAGCGCAGCCGGGGCTACACCCAGCGCAACGCCTTTGACCTGGAGACCATCCGCAAAGTGGCCGAAACGGCCCGCAAGGCCAATCCCAAGGCCGTCATCTTTGTGGACAACTGCTACGGCGAGTTCACCCAGACCCGGGAGCCGCTGGCCGTGGGGGCCGACCTGATGGCGGGCAGCTTCATCAAGAACCCCGGCGGCGGCATCACGCCCACCGGCGGCTACATCGCGGGCCGAGCAGACCTGGTGGAAAAGTGCAGCCACCGCTTCACGGCTCCCGGCATCGGCGCGGATCTGGGCTGCACCCAGGACAGCCTGCGGGATACTTTCCTGGGGCTGTACTACGCCCCGGGCGTTGTGTGCGAGGCCCTCAAGACAGCCATCTACGCCCAATGCCTGCTGGAACTGGCGGGGGTCTGCCCGGTGCCGCGCTACACGGCGGACCACAACGACATCGTCACCTGCTTCGACTCCGGCAGCGCCGAAGCCCTCACCGGCTTCTGCGCGGGCATCCAGCACAACAGCCCCATCGACAGCTTTGCCTCGCCGGAACCGGCCGACGAACCGGGCTACACCGATAAAGTGGTCATGGCCTCCGGCAGCTTTACCGAGGGCAGCACCATCGAGATCTCCTGCGACGGCCCCCTGCGCCCGCCGTATACCTGCTACCTGCAGGGCGGCGTGAACTTTACCGCCGGCCGGGCCGCTGTGCTCAACGCCGTGCAGAACGCTTTCTTCGCCTGAATGCGATCGAACAAAAACCGCCCGTGTGCTTTTGCACACGGGCGGTTTGCCGTTTGCGTTTTATCCCTTGACGTAATCGCGGACCAGGGCCTGCAACAAATCGTCGCGGTCGATGCGGCGGATGATGGCGCGCGCATTCTTGTAGGTCGTGATATAGGTGGGGTCCTCAGACAGAATATAGCCTACCAACTGGTTGATGGGATTGTAGCCCTTTTCCTCCAATGCCCGGTAGACCTGCAAAACTGCCTGTTTGATCTCCATATCACGGTCATCACGGATGGAAAAAACAGCAGTCGGCTCAGAGATCGGCATATCCGGTCCCCCCTTCTCAGCGTAATACTGTCCACATTATAGCAAAAAAATATACAGTTTGCAATGCTTTTTGCTGAGATATTTTGACAAAAGTGCGGATTCTGTTTGTCAGGCCAGCACTTTGCCGCGGCGGATGACCTTCTGGATGTTGAGCTGCCCGTCTGCCAGCACCACGTTGCCCCAGCGGCCCGGTTCCAGGCTGCCGTAGTCCGCGTCGATGCCGATGCTGCGCGCCGGGTTCAGGCTGGCGGCCCGCACGGCGCTGGCCAGCGGCACGCCCATATCCAGTACCGCGTGGCGCATGCAGTCGTACAGGCAGGTAGCACTGCCCGCGATGGTGTCGGGATGCTCCGTCAGGGTGGCGCGGGGGCCGCAGACCGTCACCGCCTGGCCGCCCAGGGAATACTGGCCGTCCGGCAGGCCGCAGGCCATCATGCTGTCGGCCACCAGGATCACATGGCTGTCCCCGAAGGTGCGGAAGGTGAACCGCACCATGGCGGGGTGGATGTGTACGCCGTCGGTGATCAGCTCCACCTCGGCGCCCTCCTCCAGCGCGGCAATGATGGGGCCGGGGGCCCGGTGGGTGATGCCCGGCATGGCGTTGTACAGGTGGGTCATATGCGAGGCGCCTGCGGCAAAGGCTTCCTTGGCCGTCTCATAATCGGTGCAGGTGTGGGCGATGGAGATCCGCACCTCATCGCGGCAGGCCCGGATGAAATCCAGGTTGCCGGGCTCCTCGGGGGCCACGTCCACCAGCTTGATGAGGCCGCCGCTGCGCGCCTGCAGCCGCCGGAACATCCCGGCGTCGGCCCCCATGACGTATTTGGGGTTCTGGGCGCCCACCTTGCGGGGGCTGATATAAGGCCCTTCCATGTTGATGCCCACCAGGTCTGCGCCGCGCTCGTTTTTGTGGGCGGCGGCCGCGTCCATGATGCCGTTCAGGATCTCCTCGCTGAAGGTCATGGTGGCGGGGCAGATGGCCAGCACGCCCTTGCTCGCCTCAAAATCGGCAATGGCCTGCAGGCCCGCCTCATCGGCGTCGCAGAAATCGTGGCCCACTGCGCCGTGGAAGTGGATGTCCACCAGCCCCGGCAGGGCGTAGGAACCCCGGGCGTCCAGCACTTCTTCGCCGTCCATAGGAACAGCGCCGAATACGATGCGCCCGTCCCGGATGAGGAGGTCCCGCTCCTCAAAGCGGCAGCCGCCGGTAAAGACCTTTGCGTTGCGAATGATCATGGCCTGTCCACCTCCGTTTTCAGATCAGGCTCAGGGCGTCCTCGTCGCCGACCAGGATGAAGTCGGGATGCATCTGCAGGATGCTGGCGGGGACTTCCGGCGTGACAGGGCCGAAGAACGCCTTCTTGATGATCTCCGCCTTGTCCTTGCCGTTGACGACCATCAGTACCTTGCGGGCCTGCATGATGGTCTTGATGCCCATGGTGTAGGCCTGTTTGGGGACCAGGTCCTCGTTGCCCTCAAAGAAGCGCTTGTTGGCCTCGATGGTCTCGGGCTTCAGGGTGACGCAGTGGGTGCCCAGTTCAAAGGCCTCGCCCGGCTCGTTGAAGCCGATGTGGCCGTCATGGCCGATGCCCAGCAGCTGCAGGTCGATGCCGCCCACGTTCTTGATGACGGCGTCGTAACGGGCGCACTCG
>DXBF01000034.1 GCA_019116705.1 Candidatus Gemmiger avistercoris | reverse complement strand
ACCACCCGGATGGCGCTGACGTTCTCCTGCACGCTGGCGTTCAGGTCGTCGTACTTGCGGAACACCTGGTCAAAGATGCGGGTGGTGCGCAGCATGATAAAGATCAGCGCCGCCGCCAGCACCACGATGGCCGCCAGGAAGATCAGGCTGAGCCGCACGTTGATGAAAAAGCACATGAACATCGAGCAGACCAGCATCAGCGGGGCGCGCACGGCGATGCGCAGGATCATTTGGAAGGCGTTCTGCAGGTTGGTCACGTCGGTGGTCATGCGGGTGACCAGCCCTGCGGTGGAAAACTTGTCGATGTTGGAAAACGAAAAGGTCTGCACATTGCAGTACATGGCGTCCCGCAGGTTGCAGGCAAACCCCGCCGAGGCCCGGGCCGAAAACCGCCCGGCCAGCACGCCGGCGCACAAGCTGACCAGCGCCAGCGCCAGCATCAGCAGGCCGTAGCGGTAGACCTGGCCCATATTGCCGGCCTGGATGCCCTGGTCGATGATGGCGGCGGTCACAAAAGGGATCAGCACCTCCATCAGCACTTCCAGCGCCGTGAACAGCGGCGCCAGCAGCGCGTCTTTTCTGTATTGGCGCACCTGCGCCAGCAAAGTACGTATCATGTAAATCACTCTCCTTATTGGTTCCGCCGTGTTCCCGGCACCGGCCCGGCGCGGGTTTGGTCCAGGTTCTGCTGCATCCGGCGCAGGCATTCCGCAAACGTCCGCAGCTGCTGCGCGGTAAGCCCGGCGCACATACGCTCCTGCTGCTGCGCTGCGCACGAAGCGAGCGCAGCCTGCAGTTCCCGCGCTTTCCGGGTCAGGACGATGCGCTTTTTCCGTTCATCCCCCGGGCAGGCCGCCACTTCCAGGTAACCGCCCCGCTGCAGATGTTTCAGCGTGGCCGAGATCGCCGCCCGCGAAAGCCCCGTCTGCCGGTGCAGATGAGAAGCGCAGACCTCCCCGTGCCCGGGTTCCAGCAGCCAGCCCAGCACCACCGCCTGTGCGCTGGTCAGGCCCAGCGGTTCCAGCTGGGGGCGGCTGGCCTGCTCCACTGCCAGATGCAGCCTGCGCAGGTCAAACAACAGTCCGCCTTTCATACGGTTCCCCTCCCCGCCTGTATTTCGCAGGCAAATTGTACGGACTCGAACTGTTTGCCTGCGAACACTATTATACACATCCCCACTGGAAAGTGAATTCAAAATATGCTATTATTAATAAGCAATCCTTATCAATTTATCTGCCGGGCCGCTGCCCGGCGGTTCGGAGGCCCCTATGAACATTGATCAGCTCCAATTCTTTCTCACCGTAGCCGACACCCTCAACTTTGCCCGCGCGGCGGAGCAGCTCCATGTGACCCAGCCCGCCGTTACGCAGCAGATCCATGCGCTGGAACGGGAACTGGGCGTGCCCCTGTTCCGCCGCACCACCCGCACGGTCCGCATCACCGAGGAAGGGCTGGCCTTTCTGGACGATGCCCGCGAGATCGTGGCGCGGGCCGAGCGCGCGCGGCTGCGCTTTCATTCCGCCGATTCTGAAATCATCCGCACGCTGTCGATCGCCAGCCAGAGCGCCGTCGTCCTGGGGCGCATCGTCCCTGCGCTGGAAGCGCTGGCACACCGCTGGCCGGATCTTCACCCCCGGCTGCAGATCGTGCCGCACCAGCATATCTTCAGTCTGTTGGAAGAAGGCCACCTGGACGCCGCCCTGGCCTTTCGCCCCGAACATCTGCGCAAGCCCCGCGCCGTCTACCGGGAACTGTGCCGTACGCGGCTGGTCTGCGCCGTGCGCCGGGATCACCCGCTGGCCGGACAGGAATGCGTGGCCCCCGCGCGGCTTGCCGGGGAGAAGCTGGTCCTGTTCCAGCCCCATCCCGACGGGCGGCCGGGGCCCAACGGGCTGCTGACCGCCCACCCGCCGAAAGACCTCTATTTCTGCGAAACGCCGGAGGCTACCGGCATCCTGGTGCAAGCCGGGTTCGGCGTCGCCCTCCTGCCGGAACTGCTGGCCCCCCGCCTGCCCGACCTGAAACTGCTGGTCCTGCAGCAGACGGAGCCGGTTTCTTTTGGGGTATACTGCCGCGCCCAGCAGAACGACGCGCTGCTGAAAGACCTGATCCGCTCGCTGCGGCAGCTGGACTGGCCTCTGCCGTGATCCCCGCAGAAAAACGCCCCCTTCCGCACAGAGCGGAAGGGGGCATGTAAGAGGAACGGGAGGTTTCAGGCGCCTTTTTCCCGCAGAACGCGGCGCAGCAGCGCCAAGCCCAGCAGCGCCAGGACCACTTCGGTCACCGGCTGGGCGTAGGGCAGGCCGTACAGCGGGAACGCCCAGTTGAGCGCGAACAGCAGCGGGATCTCCAACAGCAGTTTGCGGCAGAGGGCCAGCACCAGGGTGGTGCCGCCCATGCCCACCGACTGGAAGGTGAACACGCAGGTGAAGTCCACCGCCAGGAAGGGGATGGCCAGGCAGGCGCCGCGCAGGAACACCGAGCCGTAGGCGACCACCTCAGCATTGTTCAGGAACAAGCGCACCAACGACCCCGCAAAGATCCAGTATCCGGCGGTCATGGCCGCCATAGCCGCCAGGTCCACCATCATGTCGAAACGGATGATGCCT
Organism: Candidatus Gemmiger avistercoris; assembly: GCA_019116705.1. Lineage (GTDB taxonomy): Bacteria > Bacillota > Clostridia > Oscillospirales > Ruminococcaceae > Gemmiger > Gemmiger avistercoris. Next base: position 44,365 of record DXBF01000034.1, on the reverse strand, counting down.
TTCATGCGGCGATAGTCCCGGCTGGCATAATTGTAACTGATGAGCGGCATAGCCCCCTGGGCGATGCCCATGGAGATCTGCTGCGCGATCTGGATCAGACGGGTGGAAACGCCCATGGCCGCCACCGCCACCGCGCCGTAGGCGGCGGTAAAGTTGTTGAGGATGGTATTGCCCACCACGTTGAGCAGGTTCTGGATCGCGGCGGGCACACCCACGGCCAGCACGTTTTTCATGACGGCGGGCGGCATATGGCGCAGGCGGCGCAGGTCCATGCTGACCACGGTCCGGCCATGCTTGGTCCAGGCAAGGACAATGAAATACAGGCAGGCAACGCAGTTGGAAATAAAGGTGGCGAGGCCCGCGCCGGCCGCTCCCATGTTCAGCCCCCAGGGCAGGATGAAGATCGGGTCCAGCACGATGTTGAGGATACAACCGGACATGGTGCCGATGCTGGCATGGACGGCGGACCCCTCGCTGCGGACGAGCTGCCCCTGCACCACATTCAGGATGGTGGGCGCCGCGCCCCAGGTAACGACCCAGTACATATACTCCATGGTAGCCTGCCGGGTAGAAGCATCCGCCCCCAGCAGGCCCAGCAGCGGCGCCTGGAACACGGTGCAGACCAGCGAATACAGCAGCCCGCCGAATACCGCGCCCCAGAAGCCGAAAGCCGACGCGTTGCGGGCCTGCTCGGTGTTCCCCTGCCCCAGCGAACGGCTGACCAGGCTGCTGGAACCGACGCCGAACAGGTTGTTCATGGCGTTGAACGCCAGCACCACCGGGTAGGCCAGCGTGACCGCCGCGCTCTGCACCGGGTCCCCCAATAGCCCCACAAAGTAGGTGTCCGCCATGTTGTACACCACGGTGACCAGCGACGTGACCACCATGGGCACGCACATCCGGGAAACCGCGCTGGGAATGGGCATCGTTTCAAATAGTTCTTTTTTGGCGCTGTCCTGCTCCGGCATGGACGCTCCATCTCCTCTCTCCGCAAACAGCGTACCGGCTGTTTGCGCTGTTCGCGTTTTGCATTTTATACAATAGTATCAATCTTTTCCCTCAAATGCAACACCATTCTGTACATTTTGCAGTGTCCGCATCGGGAAGGCAGACACGCCGCAGCCGCCGGGGGGGCGTTTGCGCGCCTGCTCCGGGGCCCGGAACAGGGCCTTGCCGCCGCGCCGGCAGGGGGCCGCCCGGACGGACGGAAGGCCAACATCACCCGGCAGTACGACGTCCAGGAGGCGATGGGCGCGCAGTACCGAAAGAACGGCGGCTGCCTGCCGCTCTCGCTGACGTTCGAGGAGCCGAAAGATTACCTGGCGGTCGTGTTTTACTGTGTGGGCGACTGCTGAACCCGGCCTGCCGCCCGGCATAAAACGCCGGGTTTCCCCTGCCATTCCCCAAAAGCATTCCCATAGGAAACGCCCCGGCCTCTCTTGTGTGCCGGGGCGCTTCCGCTTTGCAGGCGGGGCGGGTCCGCTGGCTTTTGTCCCCCGGGCATGCTATAATGAAACCACAGCCCGCGGGACCGGCAGGGGTATCCCGGACGATCCGCCGGCGCGCGGGGACCCGCACCAGACCCCGCAAAAACATCGGAATGCGCCTGTAAAGCGCGCCGGACGGCCCCGTGCAGGGCAAGCTCAGGAACCAGAAAGAAAGGCGGCGAAGTTGCCATGCCGGAATTTCCCGAAGTAGAAACCGTGCGGCGCGTCATAGGGCCGCAGATCCAGGGACGCAGGATCGAAAAAGTCACCGTCAAACGCCCGGAAGTCGTCGCGCACCCCGACGCCGATGAATTTTGCCGCCGTCTTTCCGGGCAGGTTTTCGGCAGCATGACGCGCCGGGGAAAATTCCTGGCCGCCCGGCTCGAAAGCGGCGATACGCTCCTGCTGCACCTGCGCATGACGGGGTGCCTGTTGGCCGCGCCGCCTGAATTCCCGAAAGAAAAGCACACCCACGTTGTTTTTCAGTTAAGCGACGGCAAGGAACTGCGGTTTTCCGACACGCGCCGTTTCGGTCGCTTCTGGTTGATCGGGGCGGGCGAGGCCGACCCCTACAGCGGGATCGGGAAACTGGGCAGAGAACCGTTTGCCCCGGATTGTACCGCAGAATACCTGTTCGCGAGATTCGGGAAACGGAAAAAGGCGATCAAGGAATGTCTGATGGAACAAAGCGTGATCGCCGGGATCGGGAATATCTATTCCGACGAGATCCTGTTTGCGGCGGGGCTCCACCCGGCCCGCGCGGCGGACAGCCTGACCGGGGCGGAATGGGAACGCCTTGCCGCGCTCATTCCCGAACGGCTGTCGTTCTTTATAGCCAAAAATGCGATCACCCCCGAAGAATACCTGCAAACGAAAGGACGGGATTATCACAACACGCCTTTTCTGCAGGTCTATGGCCACGCAGGGGACCCCTGCCCGGTCTGCGGGACAACGCTCTGCCGGACCGTCATCGGCGGGCGCAGCAGTGTATACTGCCCCCGCTGCCAGAAATAGCCGTGAGCCCTGGCGGCGCTTTCGGTACCTTTCCCGCGCAGGATCTCGCCCCGTTCAACGGTCAGGCTGCACGAAGAGAGCGATCGTTCCTGCAATATTTGACGGGCATTCTGATATTGGCGTCACGTTGACCCCTTACACCCATTTGGGATATGACGATGCAAAAGAGGAATGGAAAAGGCTCCCAAACGGCGAGTGGCGCGTAGTAAAATGGGGAAACAGCCCCTTAATTTACTACTTTTTTACGACTTTTGAGGGAAAAGGTGTGCGGATTTATGCCACGAAATGCCAAGGAGCAGGGGGAAAATTGAGCCGGGGAAAATGCCCGGAAATCAAGAAAACACGGCACTTTCAAGGAGTTTTGAATAGATGATAAAAATACTTTTTGTGTGCCACGGCAGTATCTTGAAAAGTCCCGGAAAAGCCAGTAAAATCAATGGTTTCATGAAGCAAAAAGGCGCTTACTACACCACTACTACACCATTTTTGAAAGCGCCTTGATATGACAAGTTTTTATAGATGATACAACAAAGCGGTGATATTCCCAAAAAGGAGTATCGCCGCTTTATTGTATGCGGGTAAATATATGCCATGAGTAAATGCTCATGTGCCGTATAGCAACACAACAGCAAAGACCCATGACAGCCGGCACCATCCCTAAAAATAATTTTAATTTCCTTATTGACTTTAATATTATTTATGATATATTTAATATTATTAAAGTCAATAAGAGAGGAGAATTGAATTGGAGATAGATAAAATTCCTCAATGGATACTTGCATTAGAGCCAGAGGATGCGGCCTTTTTAAAGAACTTTGTTTTGAAATCAGGTTCATTGAAAGAAATCTCACGTCTGTACGAAGTTTCTTATCCAACAGTCCGGCTTAGGCTGGATAAACTCATCCAAAAAATTGAATTGAGCGACCAAAAAGAGGAAGAACCATTTTCAGCATTTATCAAAGGGTTAGCCGTTGACTCCCGGATCGATTTGGAGACAGCAAAAATCATTATCGAAAAATATAAACAGGAAAAGGAGAAAAAGTTATGAATACAGTTATGACACTGATTATCGCATTCGTTGTTATTGTATTTCACGTTTGGCTATGTCACAGAAGCCCTAAATTTTGGTATTTAGGAGGTATCATTCCCCTTTTGTGGATTGGTGTGCTGGTATTTCTGTTTTTCAATGGCAAAATCAATTTTGGAGAAGATTGGAAAATGATTATTTTCCCGACACTTATCTTTTTCCTGTTTTGGATTCAGGGACATCAGGCAGCCAAGAAAAAGGAAATTGAAAAGATGAAAGCAAAGGATATGTAAGCACATGAAAGGAGAATTGACTATGAGAGCATTTATTATTTTAGTTATAACGTTTGCTATATTGGCAACGCAATTTTATTGGGGTGTACGAAAAAAGAAAATTATAGGAGCAATTATTCCTCTTGTCATGACTGCGCTATTTATTACAATAAGTTTTTTGGAAAAAACAGCCGAGTACGCTATCACTGGAATTATTAGTGTAGTAGCCATTATTATCGTGTGGTTCATAGGATATTTTAAATCCGCAAAATATGAAAAATCTGAAATTGATAAAATGAAGGCAAAAGATATTCAATGAGAAATATAAACAGGAAAAGGAGAAATAACTATGATCGAGTTAGTTGTTGGATTTGTTATTGCTGCGGTACTTTTAATTGCAGAATACATTTTGTGTACGAAATTTAAAAGCCCTCTTTGGGGCGGAATTATTCCCGTTTTAATCCTTGCCGGAACGATTTGGATTTTTGCCAGTGGCAGAATTCCTCTGGAAACAAGATATTTATTTCCGTTTGCTATTCTAAACACCCTGTTTTTTGGAGATTGGGGAACAGGCCGTGACAAATACAAGAAAATTAAGCAAGCAGAAATGGAACGCATGAAAGCTAAAGACATTTAATAGATTAGCAAAGCCAGCCGAGCCAGCGGGCGGTCAAGATGAACGGCGCATACGCGCCGCCGCCCGCACCCCCGTCCGCCTTTGCTGGCAGGCAATCAAGGGGCGGCAGCAAGGAGTGCTGCCGCCCCGCACTATTATTCAGAGCGTGGGAATTTCCATGACCGAAGAGGAAGCCTGCAAGGTGCATATCCAGTACAAATTCAATGCCCTTTGCAAGATTTGGATTTTGAAAACCGGCAGATCCGGGCAGACCGCCCGCTTCCGGTCCGTCCGGCACTTGCCGGGCGGACCTTTGTGTATTACAATACAAGTACAGAAACGCCCCGAAGGAGGAACTTTATGGACTTCATCACATTGTGCGGCGCCCCGGCCGGACGCATCGGGCAGGGTACCTGGGAACTGGGCGTCCGCCCGGAGCGCGCCGCGCAGGAACGCGACGCCCTGCGCGCCGGGATCGAAGCCGGCATGACGCTGCTGGATACCGCGGAAATGTACGGCGAGGGCGCCGCCGAGGAACTGCTGGGGCAGGCGATCCGCGGTTTTGACCGGGAGCGGCTGTACCTGGTATCCAAGGTATACCCACACAACGCCGGACGGCAGAATATCTTCCAGTGCTGCGAGGATTCTCTGCGCCGCATGGGTACCGACTACCTGGACCTGTACCTGCTGCACTGGCGCGGCACCATCCCGCTGGCCGAAACGGTGGAGTGTATGGAAGAGCTGAAAGCCCGCGGGCGTATCCGGGCCTGGGGCGTTTCCAACCTGGACCGTTCCTGGATGGAGGACCTGTTTAGGACGGACGGCGGCGACCGCTGCCTGACCGACCAGGTGCTCTACCATCTGGGCAGCCGCGGGGTGGAATATGACCTGCTGCCCTGGCTGCAGCAGCACCAGCTGCCCCTGATGGCCTACTGCCCCCTGGCCCAAGGCGGCAGCTTGCGTCAGGAACTGCTGGGCAGCCCCGCCGTACAGCAGATCGCCCGCACCCGCCAGGCCAGCCCCTGCCAGGTACTGCTGGCCTTCCTGCTGGCGCAGTCGGGCGTGGTGCCCATCCCCCGCAGTTCGTCAGCACGGCATACGCTGGACAACGCCGCCGCGCTGGACCTGCGCCTGACGGCAGAAGAACTGGGCATCCTGGACAAAGCCTTCCCCGCGCCGGACCATCCCACGCCGCTGGACGTGGTGTGACGCGCCGGGCCCCTGGTTTTCCCGGCTTTTTCAGCGGTTGCAACCTGCCGTTGCGCCGTTGCAACCGCATTTTGGTAGCGTTGCTGCGCTGAAATGTGCTATGATGCCCCCAAGGAGGATGCAGACCATGACGTTTGGCGAAAAACTCCAGAAGCTGCGCAAGGAAGCGGGTATGTCCCAGGAAGAACTGGCCGCCAGACTGGATGTATCCCGGCAGGCCGTCAGCAAATGGGAGCGTGACAGCGGCTACCAGTATGAGATGACGGGCATCGTATATCCGCCGAATGCTGATAAGAACATTCTGATTGATTTTGGTATCGTAGAGACTGATGAATAAATAAGGCTCTTTCAAATTGTCAGAGAAATCATAAAGCCTTATTGATTTCAGCCATTTGCTTCTTTTTACCGTACAATATACCAAAGGGAGGAAACTGTATGCAGACATTTTGTGGGACAAACTGTTGTAGCGAGTGCAACCGTCGAAGTGAATGCGGCGGATGCGAAAAAGTCAAAGGTCATCCTTTCGGCGGAAATTGTATCGCTGTGGAATGTATCGAGCAAGATGGAGAGAATGGTTTTTTGATGTTCAAAGAACGATTGATTTCAGAGATTAACGCACTTTGCATCAAGGGACTTGTCATAGATGACCTCAACTTGTTGAATGGCTTTTTTGTGAATCTGGAATACTCTCTTGAAAATGGTCAAACCGTAAAATTGCTAAACGATGACAATGTGTATTTGGGCAACCAGATAGAGGTTGAAGGAAAAGAAAGATGCTACGGAGTGGTTGCTGACAAAAAGCACATACTTGTATGTGAATATGGATGCAATGGCTCTGATCCCGAAATTATTCTGTATAAGAAGCGTTAAACTGTGTGATTTACAAGCATATTAATTCCGAACGGTATCACCCTCTATGCTGTAGGAGGAAAAATACTGCGAATAGTTCCGTCTCAGCCAGACGGAAAGGCAGACCCGCTCGAAGGACGCATTGTACGCCCACTTGATTACGGAATCGTCCGAGAGTGCCCGGATGATTCCCTCCGACACGGTGTCGCCGGACGCCAGGTCATATACCCTACCCAACAGAAGTGAGGCCGGAAAGTATTGCAATATGCGGCTTTCAAATGCTTAAATCGTAACACATGACCTTTGGAAAGCCCATCCGCAAAACTGCGTTCAACCCACCCCCATCCCCGCCCATTCATGGGCGAGGTGTGGCTCTGGAGGATATACCCCCGCCGCGCCGCGAGAGATAGCACAGCCGGGGCGGGCCGTCAAGGGTAAGTCGCCGCAAGCGGCGGTGAAGTGACCCCAAAAAGTTGGACAAGAGTTATGCGGCAAAGCCGTTTTGAATTCTATATTGGACAGGGCTTAACCCATTCAATTTTTCTTTGATACGGTTGTGGTTATAGTATTCAAGATAAGCGACCAGTTCCTGACAAAACTCATCTAATGATTGGAATGTCCGCAGATAAAGCAGTTCCGATTTTAACAGACCGAAGAAGTTTTCCATGACCGCATTGTCCAGACAGTTCCCCTTTCTGGACATACTTTGTCGAACTCCCTTTTCCAACAGTCTTTTTTGATACCGAGCATTTTGATATTGCCAGCCCTGATCCGAATGGAAGATTAGTCCGCTTCCGCCCGGGAGTCGGGAGAAAGCTTTATCCAGCATCTCTTCCACCTGACGGTAATTGGCGCGGTCACTGATGGCATAACTGATGATTTCACCATTATACAGGTCAAGCACAGGCGAGAGATAAAGTTTGCTCCCAAACAGGGAAAACTCGGTCACATCGGTTACCCATTTCTGATTCGGCCTTTCCGCACGGAAATCTCTTGCCAGCAGATTTGGCGCAACCTTGCCGACTTCTCCACGGTAAGAACGATACTTTTTCATTCGCACCATACATTTTAGGCCGGATTCCTTCATCAGCTTTTGCACTGTCTTGTGGTTTAGACAAAAGCCCCTGTTGCGTAATTCCATACCAATCCGCCGATACCCGTACCGGCCTTGATTCTCGTGATAAATTGCTATGATTTCCGCCCTTTCTTCTGCGTATTTATCCACAGCATTGGCTTTTCGGGAATGATAGTAGTATGTACTTCTTGGAATGCCGGCCAGTTTCAGTAGAGCTGCCAGAGGATACTCCCGCCTTAATTCTGTAATGGCAGCCGCAATGTCGCTTATTCGGGTTTTTCCCGCTTCTGAATTAAGGCGTTTAATTTTTTTAGGTAATCATTCTCCATTCTCAACCGATAATTTTCTTCTGACAGCCGCTTGTTTTCCTGTTGCAGCTCCGCCTGTTCCTGCTTCTTCTGCCGTTTTTCGACGTCTTTTGTCCCCTGCTTTTTCATAAGTCCCTGTGCACCTTCCTTTTGGAATTTCTTCTCCCACCGGCACACTGTTACAACATCCAGGCAAAAGTGCATAGCTGTCTGTGTACAGGATAAGTGATGTTCCTGCTTGTATTGTAGCACTTTCAGACGAAACTCGCCATCAAAGCCTTTTTGTCTGCCCACCAGATTTCGGCTTAGAAGTCCTTTTGCGCCATGCAGTTTATACAGGTTTACCCATTTTTCAATCGGCGTACAGGATACACAAAATTTCTCGGATGCCTCTTTGCGTGTATGCCCGTCCAGCACATATTGAACAACCGCTAATTTGAATTCCTCACCGAACAATTCTTTCCCCATAGATTTCTGCACCCCTTTCGTTGACTCTCTCGTTCAACTTTTGGGGTGCAGTTCACGGGGCGTACCGCCCCCTTGACAGCCCACTCCCGCCTGTGCCGGGATAACAGCGGCGACGGGGGATATATACCATCAGAGTCCCCTTCTAATACATGGTGGTACTGGTGGGACAAAGTGTCTCAAAGCCACATAGCAATAAAAACTGCTGGACTTAGCCATCATGACTAAATCCAGCAGTTTCCTTTGTAGCCAATCCTGTCCGACAGTTGCCGCCAAATAATTGAGTGTCTATTCTGCTTGTACTGTCTTATGGGGACTCCGCCGAGCGCGGCGTTTTTTGTTTACGGCTGCGAAAATTCCTGCGCACCGGCGGTGCGTTTCCGCGCCGCCTGCCGGTACTGCGCCGGGGAAAGGCGGTACCGCGCCCGGAACGCCGTACTGAACTGCCCGGTCCCGCGGTACCCGACTGCGGCAGCCACGGCCGACACGCTGCGGCGCGTGGACGCCAGCAGTTCCGCCGCCTGCACCATGCGCTGTTCCAGCAGGTACTGATGGACCGGCACCCCGTAGACCTGCCGGAAACAGGCTTTGAGCATGGTGGCCGAGATGTGGAACCGCCCCGCCAGTTCCGGGATGGTCAAGTGCTCGTCCAGATGCGCCCGCATATAATCGCGCACGCCCTGCACAGCCTGAAGCTGGTAATGGTCATAATACCGTTCCCCCTGCGGGCGCAGCAGCGCGGCCTTGCCCACCTGCAGCAAAAAGAACAGTTCCCCTGTTTTGAGGGCGCAGTACGTCCCCTGTTCCGATGCCGGAAGCTGTTCCAGCGTATGGAAAAATGCTTCCCCCCAGAGTACGGCTGTCACGACCCGGGCGCCGTGCCCGATCCCGGCCGGCAGGCCGCCCAGGCCGGGGCAGAGGGATGCGGGCAGCGCCCGCGCCGCCTGTTCCGGCATGGCCACGAGGATCCCCTGAAACGGTTCGCAGCAGAACCTGACCAGGCAGTCCTCCGCGCTGCCGCCCAGAAGCAGCACCTGCCCCGGCCGCAGCGGCAGGCGCTGCCCGCCGGACCGTTCCAGCTGCAGCCCGCCCCGGCGGCAAAACAAGGCTTCGACCTGCCCCGGCCCCGGCGCGGCGGGGCCGCTTTTCTCCTGCGGGGTCCCTTCCAGCCGCCATACCTCGGCCCCGGCCGCCGCCAATGCCCGGCAGTCCCATCCGGGCTGTGATCTGCATAGTTCCCGCATGTCTTTACCTCCCCAGGAAAAACAGCCCTTTTTTGCGGTACGGTTCCACGCGGACGGACAGCACCCGGTACCCTGTGGCCTCGATGGCACGCCGCAGGGCGTCTTCCGCCAGTTCCTGTTCCGCCAGGATCTTCGTCTCCCCTTTTATGTGGGAGGAAGTGACTTTTTTGACCCGCAGCGCCCTGCGCACCGCCTCGTTGACATGCGCTTCGCACATGGAACAGGCCATCCCTTCGACGGTGACGGTATATTGCAGCATGGGAGTTCCCCCTTTCCGGTGGTTAGCAATTGCTAACTATTGTGTTAAAAGAATCGTGCCATCCATTATGCAAAGGCGGCCGCCCGCCGCGCGTGGCGGCCCACAATACGTTAGTTGGCACTAACCAAAGGATACTACAACCTCTCACATTTTGCAAGCCCTTTTGTGCGTTGGACACATTTTTTTCTGTTTTGGTCCGAATCGCCGCCATCCACTTGACAGGGCACGGGCGGGGGGCTATACTGTAACAGCGTTATATAACAGCGTTATCCCACCCCACGCCTTCCCTCCCCTTTTACCGCGGAACAAGCAGGGGGGACAGCCGATCGCATAGCGGCGGAAGGCGGAGGGAAACGCGCTGTGTTCCGCTTTTCTTTTATCCCCAGAAGTTAGTTATGTCTAACCATTCCCGCCACGGGTCCCGGGGCCGAATCCCCTTGTACCATAGAACAACGGCAAAGGAGGAAGTTGTTTTGAAAAAGCCGTCCGACCTGAAACGCCTGCTGGGGTATGCAGGCAACCGCAAATCCCTGATCTATGCTTCCTGGGTGCTGTCCGCCCTCAGCGCGCTGGTGGCGCTGGTCCCCTACTGGTACATCTGGCGCATCATACGGGACGTACTGGCCGCCGCGCCGGATTTCAGCCGGGCGCAGGGGCTGGCCCGCAGCGGCTGGATGGCCGTAGCCTTCGCGGCAGCCTCGGTACTGATCTATATAGCCGGGCTGATGTGCTCCCATATGGGGGCGTTCCGCATTGCCACCAACCTGCGCCTGGCCACGCTGGAGCATATCGTGCAGCTGCCGCTGGGTGCCGCGGAAGCCTTCGGCAGCGGCAGATTGCGCAAGACTGTCAATGAATCCAGCGCCGCCACCGAGACCTACCTGGCCCATCAGCTGCCCGACCGGGCGGGCGCCATCGCCACGCCCTGCGGCCTGCTGGCGCTGCTGTTTGCCTTCGACTGGCGGCTGGGCTTTCTGAGCCTGGCCCCGGTGCTGCTGGGGTTCCTGATCATGATGGCCATGACCGGCCGCCGTATGCAGCAGAAGATGAAGGAATACCAGAACGCGCTGGATGATATGTCCAACGAAGCGGTGGAGTACGTCCGCGGCATCCCGGTGGTCAAGACCTTCGGGCAGACCATTTTCTCCTTCAAAAAATTCAAAGGTTCCATCGACCGCTACCGCCAATGGGTCATTGCCTACACCAAAGAGCTGCGGGCCCCCATGATGTTCTACACAGCCGCCATCAACGGGGTGTTCGCCTTCCTGACCGCCGGGGCGCTGGTGCTGACCCGGGACGGCGTAACGCCGGAGTTCCTGCTGAACCTGCTGTTTTACATCATCATCACCCCCATCATCTCGGTGACGCTGACCCGGATCATGTTCCAGAGCGAGAACGCCATGATTGTGGCCGACGCCCTGCAGCGCATCGACAGCGTGCTGGACCTGCCGGCGCTGGCGCAGGCCGGCACGCCGCAGCACCCCAGGGACGCTTCGGTGGCGCTTTCCCACGTGCGCTTCCACTATGCGGGCGGCAGCGACGTGATCCGCGATGTCACGCTGGCGATCCCCGCCGGGCAGACGGTGGCCCTGGTAGGGCCTTCGGGCGGCGGCAAAACCACGCTGGCGAACCTCATCGCCCGCTTTTTTGACCCGCAGGACGGCGAGGTACGCATCGGCGGCGTGGACGTGCGCCGGATCCCCAAAGAGGAACTGATGGACACGATCTCTTTTGTGTTCCAGAACAGCCGTCTGATCAAGGCCTCGATCCTGGAAAACGTACGGATGGGCCGCCCCGGCGCCACCCGGGAGGAGGTGCTGGCCGCCCTGCACAACGCCCAGTGCGACGACATCCTGGCCAAGCTGCCGGACGGTGCGGACACCGTCGTCGGCGCCCGGGGCGTCTATCTTTCGGGCGGGGAACAGCAGCGCATCGCCATTGCCCGCGTCATGCTGAAAAATGCGCCCATCCTCATTCTGGACGAGGCTTCCGCTTTTGCCGATCCCGACAATGAATACCGTGTGCAGGAGGCGTTCTCCCGCCTGGCCCGGGGCAAGACCGTCATCATGATCGCCCACCGCCTTTCCACCGTAGCGGGGGTGGACCGGATCTGCGTCATCCGGGAAGGCAGGATCGCCGAGAGCGGCACCTTCCGGGAACTGCTGGCCCGGGACGGGTCGTTCAGCCGCATGTGGAACGACTACCAGACTTCCGTACAATGGAAAGTGGCAAAGGAGGCATAACATCATGATCCAGTGGCTGCAAAAACGGTACGCCCTCTCGGAACAGGGCGCCCGAGACCTCGTAAAAGGCTGCCTGGCCTGCGTGTTCCAGAACATCACGCTGATGCTCCCGGCAGGCCTGCTCTATTCGCTGGTGTGCGACCTGATGGACGGCGGCATACCGGCAGAAAGCGCCCCGTTTTACGCCGCAGGCTGTGCTGCCTGCCTGGGGCTGATCCTGCTTTCGACCTATGTGCAGTACAACGCCACCTACTTTGCCACCTATGTGGAGAGCGGCGTGCGCCGTATCACGCTGGCGGAACAGCTGCGCAAGATCCCCCTGTCCTTCTTCGGCAAAAAAGACCTGGCCGACCTGACCAGTACCATCATGGCGGACTGCACCTTTCTGGAACAGAGTTTTTCCCATTTCATCCCGGAACTGGCAGGGTCCATCCTTTCCACCCTGCTGATCGCCCTCGGCCTGCTGGCGTTCGACTGGCGGCTGGCCCTGGCCGCCCTGTGGGTGCTGCCGGTCGCTTTTGCCATCGTGGGCGGTTCCGCCCGGGTGCAGGAGCGGCTGAACCAGAAAGCCATGGACGCCAAAATGGCCTGCGCCGACGGCATCCAGGAGTGCATCGAAGCGCTGCAGGACCTGAAAGCCAACAACGCCGAACAGGAGTATCTGCGCGGGCTGGCGGGCAAGATCCGCGCGGTGGAACGGCGCTCCATCCGCAACGAATTTTCGCTGGCGGCTTTCGTGGTCAGCGCTTCGCTGATCCTGCGGCTGGGCATTGCCACCGTGGCGCTGGCCGGTTCCCTCCTGCTGCTGCAGGGGTCGCTGGACGTGCCGGCTTTCTTCCTGTTTTTGCTGGTGGTCTCCCGGCTGTACGACCCGCTGCAGGGCGCTTTGCAGAACCTGGCGGCGGTCATCAGCACCCGTACCAACATTGCCCGTATGAAAGAGATCCTCGACCATCCCATCCAGCAGGGCGTCCGGCAGCTCACCAACCGGGGCTGTGACATCTGCTTTTCCCACGTAGGTTTCGCCTACAACGCCGGCGAAACCGTGCTGCGGGATGTCAGTTTCACCGCCCGCCAGGGCGAAGTCACCGCGCTGGTAGGCCCCTCCGGCGGCGGCAAGACCACGGTCTCCCGCTTGGCGGCCCGTTTCTGGGACCCCGACCGGGGCCGGATCACTGTGGGCGGCATGGATATTTCCACCGTGGACCCTGAAACGCTGCTCTCCCTCTATTCCATCGTGTTCCAGGACGTGACGCTGTTCGACAACACGATCCTGGAAAACATACGCATCGGCCGCAAGGACGCGTCCGACGAAGAAGTGCTGGCCGCGGCCCGGCTGGCCAATGTGGAGGAATTTGCCGGGAAACTGCCCGATGGGTACGGCACCGTCATCGGGGAGAACGGCTGCGAACTTTCAGGCGGGGAACGGCAGCGCATCTCCATCGCCCGGGCCTTTCTGAAAAACGCGCCCATCATCCTGCTGGACGAGGCCACCGCCTCCCTGGATGTGGAGAACGAGACGCTGATCCAGACGGCACTGTCCCGCCTGATCCGTGACAAGACCGTGCTGGTCATCGCCCATCGGATGCGCACCGTGGCCGGGGCCGACAAGATCGTGGTGCTGGACCGCGGCACCGTGGCGGAGCAGGGCGCCCCGGCCGAACTGCAGCGGCAAGGCGGCCTGTACGCCCACATGGCGGACCTGCAGGCCCGCAGCCAGAACTGGGCCCTGCGCTGACCCGGACGCCGCATTGCGCGCTCCGCGCCGGTGTGCTATACTGGGGAAAAAACAGCGGCGCACCGCAGGAGGCGTGTTATGGGCAAACTTCCTTATGAAAACTACATTTTCGACCTGTACGGGACGCTGGTGGACATCCATACAGAGGAGGACCGGCCCGAAGCCTGGGCTGCGCTGGCGCGCTTTTACAGTTATTACGGCGCAGACTACGCGCCCCGCGAGTTGCAGCAGGCCTTCCGCCGGATGACCGCGGAACGGACGGCGGGCCGGGAAGCCCCCCGGCGGGAAAGCCACGAAGCCTTCCCGGAGATCGAGATCGAGGAGGTCTTTCTGGCCCTGTTCCGGCAGAAAGGCGCGGCAGCAGGACGGGAACTGGCCGTGCACGCGGGGCAGTTTTTCTGCGCGATGACCACCGACCGGCTGCGCCTGTACGACGGCGTGCCCGCCCTGCTGCGCACGCTGCGGCAGCGGGGCGGCAGGGTGTACCTGCTCTCCAACGCGCAGCAGATCTTCACCGCGCACGAGATGCAGGCCCTGGGGCTGACGCCGTACTTCGACGCGGTCTACCTTTCCTCGGCCTGCGGCTGCAAAAAGCCGGACCCCCGCTTCTTTGCACGGCTGCTCACCGGGCAGCGCCTGAAGCCGGAGAAAAGCATCATGGTCGGCAACGACGGCCTGTGCGACATCGAAGGTGCCCGGCAGGCCGGGTTGGCTACGCTGTATGTGCGTTCCAACCTTTCCCCCGAGGAAGACTGGCCGCAGGCCGACTTCACGCTGCCCGCCATGGACATCCCCGCCATGGGCCGCCTGCTGACCGGCGCGGCCGCCGGGCAGCCCGCCCCGCTGTGAACCCCGTGCAAAAACCCCCGGATGCGGAAAACGGACCGCATCCGGGGGTTTGCCGTTTTTCAGCGCGCCGGCGCTTTTTCGGGCGCAGGGCCGGTGGAAGCGCGCAGCACCAGCGCCGCATGCAGCAGCAGGCTGCTGATGGGTACGCCTTCCAGCAGGCTTTGCAGCGCGTAGTAGCCGCTTTTGCCCAGCTGGAGCCGGTCCTGCCGGATGGTGGACAGCGGCGGCGCGGTATGGGCGCAGAAGGGCAGGTCGTCAAAGCCGACGATGCTCAGGTCGCGCGGCACCTGCAGGCCCAGTTCCTGGCAGCGGATCATGACGGTGTGGGCCAGCAGGTCGGAACTGCACAGGACGGCTGTGACCCCCTGCTCCAGCAGGCGGGGCAGATGCATGTCCAGCGTTTCGGAAGAAAAGTAGCTGACTCCCGCCAGCGAGGGATCGTCCGGCAGGCCGTTCTGCCGCAGGGCGTTGAAAAAACTCTTGTAGCGTACCTGGTAGATATGGGACCCCAGGGCGCTGCTCAAATACCCGATCCTGTGGTGGCCCAGGGCGTACAGGGCGGCGACCGCCCGGCCGATGGCCTCGTTGTTGTCCATGCCCAGGGTCGCCACCGTGGGGTTGGCCGGGACGATATTATCATAGAGGACGGCCGGGGTGTGGCTGGTGCGGAAATCCCGCATCCAGGGATCGTTCAGGCTCAGCCCCAGAAACAGCGCGCCGATGTATCCTTCCCGCAGCATATACGCGTCATACGGCACCGAGCGTTCCAGGTCGGTGTTCAGGTCCACCACCCGCACATCGAACCCGGCCGGCTCCGCCATCTGACGGAAACCGGTGACGATGTCGGTACCAAAATCCTCCGGCCGGGTGTAGCCCATATTCTCGATAAAGATGCACAGCGTGCGTACCGCCCCGCGGCGGGCCCGGGTGTAGCCGAGTTCCACCGCCGTTTCCACGATCGTTTTGCGCAAAGTTTCGCTGACGTCCGCCGCGCCGTTGAGTGCCTTGGACACCGTCCCCTTGGACACGCCCACCTTTTTGGCAATGTCCTCCATCGTAGCCATGGAAGCCTCTTCCTTTCCGCGCAGTTACGCAGGTTTGTCTTGCAAATTACTTTCTATTATAGCGGATCGCAGGGCAAAAGGCAATGCTTCCCGGCGGGAAGCAGGCCAATTTTTGTACACATTATGATGTTTCGTATTGTTTCGTTCGGGCAGCGCCTTGCGGCATATGGCATACTAGACAAAGCGCCCATTCATTTGTTGTGCAGACTTCACAAACTATTCATATTTCACCAAAAAAGCCTTGCAGAACGCCGGAATCCGCGCTATAGTAATAGCGTTACGAAACATCTCGAAACAACACTTCTGCCAGAATATCGGTACATAACAGGCGTTCGCACCTTCTACGAAACTTTGCGATCCGCCTGTCTTGCATAACCGCGGCAGACCGCCGTCCGCCGGAGGCCGCCGCAAATCAGGATGGAGGAATGCCAAATGCGTAAAAAACTGTCCGCGGCTCTTGCTGTATCTCTGGCAGGGGCCACCCTCGCAGGCCTGTTGACGGGCTGCTCCGGCAGCGGCGGCGCCGAGAGCGTCCGCCTGATGGTGTGGAGCCCGTCGGAGGACCAGTCCAAAGACAGCGGCGAATGGCTGCAGACCTGCTGCGAAAAATTCGCCGAGATGCACCCCGAGTGGGACATCACCTTTGTGTACGGCGTAGCCGATGAAGCCGGCGCCGCCGGTACCGTCAGCCAGGACGCCGAGGCCAGCGCCGACGTGTTCATGTTCGCCAACGACACGCTGACCACCCTGACCGACGCCGGCGCGCTGGCCAAGTTCGGCGGCAAATATGCCGACGAGATCCGCGCCACCAACAGTGAGAACCTGGTGGACAGCCTGACGCTGGACGATTACGTCTACGGCGTGCCGTTTACCACCAACACCTGGTTCATGTACTATGACAAGAGCGTTTTCACCGAGGAGGACGTGAAGAGCCTGGACGCCATGCTGGAAAAGGGCGTGGTCAGTTTCCCCTTCACCAATTCCTGGTACCTGCCGGCCTTCTACTTCGGCAACGGCTGCACGCTGTTCGGTGACGGCACCCAGGAGGAACTGGGCGCCAACTTCGGCGGCGAGGCCGGCGCCGAAGTGACCGACTACCTGATCGACCTGTACAACAACCCCAACTTTGTGGTGGACGCCGACGGTTCCGGCATGGCGGGCCTGCGCGACGGCAGCATCAACGCCATCTTCACCGGCAGCTGGGACGCCGCCTCCATCCAGGAGATCCTGGGCGACAACATGGGCGTGGCCGCCCTGCCCACCTACACCCTGAACGGGGAGCAGAAACAGATGTACGCCTATGCCGGCAGCAAGGCCATCGGCGTCAACTCCAACACCGAATATCCCGTGCAGGCGGTGGAACTGGCCATCTACCTGGGTTCCGCCGAGGCGCAGCAGCTGCACTATGAACTGCGCAACGTGATCCCCTGCAACACCACCCTGCTGGCCGACCCGGCGATCGCCGGGGACCCGCTGGTCGCCGCCCAGAACGACACCTTTGACCGCACTTCGGTGCTGCAGCCTTTCGTGGCGGCCATGAGCAACTGCTGGACGCCGGTGGAAAACATGGGCAAGGGCATCCGCAACGGCACCATCACCCACGACAACGCCGCCGAACAGACCGAGGCCATGAACGACGCCATGAACAGCGACGGCATCTCGTAAGCGCGCCGCAGAACTGTGCTTTCCAAAAGGGAGGATATCTGAATGAATGCGATCACTGCGGCCAAAATGCGCCGCACTCTGGAATTCGAGAGCCCTTACACCTGCATTGCTGCCCTCAAGGAGGGCAGCATCGAGACGCGCGTCTCGGCGGTCCTGATGGGTTTCGGCAACATCGTCCACAAGCAGCTCGTCAAGGGCCTGCTGTTCCTGGCGGCGGAAGTTGCCTACATCGTCTTTATGGTGATGTACGGCTTCCACAACATCTACATGCTGGGCAGCCTGGGCACCGTGGAACGCCAGGAGGTCTGGAACGAGGAACTGCAGGTGTTTGAATACACCCAGGGCGACCAGTCCATCCTGCTGCTGCTTTACGGCCTGGCCACCATCCTGCTCACCGCCGTGATGTTCTGGGTCTGGCGCGGCACCCTGAAGAGCGCCTACAAAGCCGAACGCCTGGACAAAGCGGGCAAGCACGTGAACAGCTTTACAGAGGACCTGAAAGCCCTGCTGGACGAAAACCTCTACCGCCTGCTGATGACCCCGCCGATGATCTTCATCGGCGCGCTGACCATCCTGCCGCTGATCTTCATGATCTGCATGGCGTTCACCAACTACTCGAAGATCGACAACCATCTGGTGCTGTTCGACTGGGTCGGCCTGGACAACTTCGCCGCCCTGTTCGACTCCGGCTCCATCCTGGGCTCCACTTTCTGGCGGGTGCTGGCCTGGACGCTGGTATGGGCCTTCTTTGCCACCTTCACCAACTACATCGCGGGCATGATCCTGGCCATCGTCATCAACCGGCACGAAACAAAGATCAAAGGCTTCTGGCGGTTCTGCTTCGTGCTGCCCTGCGCGGTGCCCATGTTCGTGTCGCTGCTGATCATGCGCACGATGCTCCAGCCCGACGGCGCCGTGAACGTGCTGCTGCGGGAACTGGGCGTCATTGCCGAGGGCGCCAGCCTGCCCTTCTTCACCGACCCCACCTGGGCGCGGGTCACCGTCATCCTCATCAACATCTGGGTGGGCGTGCCCTACACCCTGCTGCAGCTGACCGGCGTGCTGCAGAACATCCCCACCGAGCTGTATGAGGCCGCCAAAGTGGACGGCGCCAACTCCATCCAGACGTTCTTCCGCATCACGCTGCCTTACATGCTGTACGTGACCACCCCCTACCTGATCGCCACCTTCACCGGCAACGTCAACAACTTCAACGTCATCTACCTGCTTTCCGGCGGCGACCCGGTCACCGACCTGGCTTCCACGGCCGGCAGCACCGACCTGCTGGTCACCTGGCTGTACAAGCTGACCATCGACAAACAGTACTATAACGTCGGCGCGGTCGTCGGCATCCTCACATTCATCATCCTGGCTGTGGGCGCGCTGCTGACCTACCGCAACAGCAAGTCCTACCGTGAAGAAGGAGGCATCTGAGCATGAAACAGAAAAGCGCCAAACGGATCAAACTGCGCAACAATATCGTCGTCCACACCGTGCTGGCCATCCTGGCCCCGTCTGGATGTTCCCGGTGCTGTGGGTCGTTCTGACCAGCTTCCGCGGCGAGAAGGGCAGCTACGTTTCCACCTTCTTCCCCAAGACCTACACGCTGGACAACTACGCCAAACTCTTTACCGACACCACGCTGCTGAACTTCCCCCAGATGTTCATGAATACGCTGATCATCGCCATCTTCAGCTGCCTGCTCTCCAGCTTCTTCGTGCTGTCGGCCAGTTTCTGCCTGAGCCGCCTGCGGTTCCGGCTGCGCAAGCCCTACATGAACATGGCCATGATTCTGGGTCTGTTCCCCGGCTTCATGTCCATGGTGGCCGTCTACTTCATCCTGAAGGCCGTGGGCCTGACCGAGGGCAACAACGTGCGCATCGCGCTGATCCTGTGCTATTCCGGCGGCGCAGCGCTGGGCTTCCAGATCATCAAGGGCTTCTTTGACACGATGCCCAAGGAACTGGACGAGGCCGCCCTGCTGGACGGCTGCACGCGGTGGCAGATCTTCACGAAGATCACGCTGCCGCTCTCGAAACCCATCATCATCTACCAGATCCTGACCTCCTTCACTGCGCCCTGGGTGGACTTCATCTTCGCCAAGGTCATCTGCCGGGCCAACGCCGACCAGTACACGGTGGCCATCGGCCTGTGGCGCATGCTGGAAAAGGAATACATCGACAACTGGTACACCAGCTTTGCAGCCGGGGCGGTGCTGATCTCGATCCCCATTGCGATCCTGTTCCTGAAACTGCAGAAGTACTACGTCAACGGCATGGCGGGCGCCGTCAAGGGCTAAAATTTCTCCCGCCGCCTGCCCCTGGGGCCGCGCCTTCCGGCAAGCATCACCGTTCGGTGATGGTGAGCAGAAGTACGGACTCGCTCACGCTCGTCCGCTGCCAGCCCGGTGGCTGGCAGACCCAGCGGTCGAAGAGTGCAAGCGCCGCCCAAGGCGCGAAGCACGATTCGGGCACCGCAAGAGGGTCCCTCTGTTTCTCCCGCCGCCTGTCCCCTTCCGCCATTCTCTGCCATTTGTTATAGATCCCATGCAGAACTGCCGGGCCGCCGGTTTTCCCGGCCGGTCCGGCGTTCTGTTTTTTCCGTCAAAATTCCCTGTACACTTTCTCCCAAAGGATGATCCCACACATGCAGACCGCACCTTTCCACTCCACTCCCGTGTCGGACCCGGCCGCCCGCAAACGGCTGTACGATTCCCGCGCTTTTGAGCGCCGCTACCACTGCGACAGCCCGCTCGGCGCCCAGTGGTCCCCCTGCTCCACCCGCTTTGCCCTGTGGGCCCCCACCGCACAGGCCGTGCGCCTGGCGCTTTATCCCGACGGGAACAGCGCTCCCGCCGTACGCACGCTGGAACTGGCGCGCGCCGGCCACGGCGTATGGCAGTGTGAACTGCCCGGCAACTGGGACGGCTGCTTCTACGATTTTACCGTCACGGATTCCGATGGCGCAGCCCGCCGCACCGCCGACCCCTGGGCCGTGGCCTGCGGCCGGGACGGCGCGCGCAGCATGGTCATCGACCTGCGCCGCACCGACCCGCCCGGCTGGTCCAGGGACCGCGCCCCCGCCCGAAGCCCCGAGGACATCATCTACGAGACCCACGTCAAGGATTTCTCCTGGGACCCTGCCAGCGGCGTGCCGGCAGAATACCGGGGCAGGTACAAAGCCTTCACGCTGAACGGCACCACCCTGAACGGCGACGGCCTCCACCCCACCTGCCTGGACTACCTCAAGACCCTGGGCGTGACCCATGTGCAGCTGATGCCCGTCTTTGATTTCGGTTCGGTGCCCGAGGGCAGCGACCTGTATAACTGGGGGTACGACCCGGTCAACTACAACGTGCCCGAGGGGCTCTATGCCACCGACCCGGACGACGGCGCGGTGCGCATCCGGGAACTGAAAGAGGCGGTCCAGTCCTTGCACCGGAACGGGTTCCGTGTCATTATGGATGTGGTGTACAACCACACCTACCACCTGGATTCCTGGCTGTGGCGCACCGAACCGTGGTACTTCTACCGCCAGAACCCCGACGGCACCCCCGGCGACGGTTCCGCCTGCGGCAACGACCTGGCCACCGAACGCAGCATGTGCGCCCGCTACATCCGGGAATCGGTGCTGTACTGGGCGCGGGAATACCACATGGACGGTTTCCGCTTTGACCTGATGGGCCTGCTGGATACCGGCCTGATGCAGTCCATCCGTGCCGCGCTGGACGAAGCATACGGCGCGGGGGAAAAACTGGTGTTCGGGGAACCCTGGGCCGCCCGGCACAGCCCCATGCGCCCCGGTTCCCGCCCGGCGGGCAAGCGCGCACTGCCGCGGCTGGACCCGAATATCGGCGCCTTCTGCGACGCGACCCGCGACCTGGTCAAAGGGCACATCCTGCACGCCGAACGCCCCGGTTTCGTCAACGGCGGTTCCGCACGGCTGCAGGACCTGGCCCACGCCGTTACCGGCTGGGCCGGCGTGCAGGGCGGACGGTTCGCCGTGCAGGCCGCCAGCCAGACCATCAGCTATCTTTCCTGCCACGACGACTGGACCCTGTGGGACAAGCTGGTGATCACCATGGACCCCGGCCAGAAATTCGACGCCCCCACCCCCGCCGTCCTGCGGGCCAACCGGCTGGCCGCCGCTTTCTGCTTCGGCTGCCAGGGGCGGTGGTTCCTGCTTTCGGGCGAGGAGTTCGGCCGCACCAAGCAGGGCCTGCGGGACAGCTTCAACGCGCCCGCCGCTCTGAACCGGCTGGACTGGGCCCGCGCCTGGACCGCCCCCTGGCGGGACCTGGCCGACTACTACCGGGGCCTGATGGCCCTGCGCCCGCTGCTGCCCGCCCTGACCGACAAGAGCGCCGACGCCCCCGCCCGGCTGCGGGAAGTCTGGCGGCCGGGGCGCAAGGGAGCCGGTTTCCGGCTGGACAACGCCGGTCCCGGCAGCCGCTGGCCCGAACTGGTGCTGCTGTACAACGCAGACAGCCGCCCCCATACCGCCGTACTGCCCGCGGGCCGCTGGCAGGTGCTGGCCGACGGCGAGGACAGCCGCCTGTGGCAGACGGAGGAGCCGGTGTCTGCCGGCGGGCAGGCTGTGCTGCCCGCCGGTTCCGCCCTGGTCCTGGGGCGGGCCGATCCCATTGCATAAGGAGAACTGCCTATGGATACATATTTTGGCCGCCCCGACTTTGCCGACGCCGCCCGCGCCCAGCAGAACTGCTTCCTTTTGACCAACGGGCTGGGGGGCTACTGTTCGCTGTCGGCGGCGTTCTCGGCCACGCGGGGGGATCACGCCCTGCTGATGGCCTGCCCCACGCCGCCCACCGAACGCCTGGACTTTGTCCACCGCCTGAGCGAAGAAGCCGAGGTGGGCGGGACAACGTTTTACCTTTCCGCACAGGAACTGGCCGGCGCACCCGATGAGGACGGCTGGAACCTTCTGGCTTTGTGGGACGCCGCCGCGCCCCGCTGGGTATATGAAGCCTTCGGCGTGCGCATCACCCGCCGGGTGGCCATGGCCTACGGTGCAAACACCGTGGCCGTGCAGTATACGGTGGAAAACCGCTCCGCCGCCCCCTGCACGCTGCGGGTCACCCCCTGGCTGCGCTTTGTGCCCAAAGGCGGGCGGCTGACCCGCCGCCGCATCTTTTTGTGGCGGGAAGGCGCGGTCGAAAGCGGCGGCCTGCGTTTGTACTATGCGTTGGAAAACGGCAGGGCCGCAGCCCTGCCCCAGCGCTTTGAAACGGAACGCTACCGCCACGACGCCCCCGACGGCCGCCCTGCCACCGGCCTGTGCGCCGCCGCAGGGCAGTTTGTCTTCACCGCCGCGCCCGGCCGCACCCAGGACTTTGCGGTGGTGTTCGGCCTTGCCCCGGCACTGCCCGCCGCACGCACGCTGCTGGCAGCCCAGGCCCGCCGCCGCAGGGCCCAGGCCGCTGCCGCCGGACTGAAAAGCCCGCTGGGGCGGGCGTTGTCCGCCGCAGCGGACGCCTTCCTGACCCGGCGGGCCTCCACCGGCGGCATGACCATCGTGGCCGGGTACCCCTTCTTCGCCGACTGGGGGCGGGACACCATGATCGCCCTGCCCGGCTGCGCGCTGACCACCGGCCGCTACGCCGACGCCCGCAGCATCCTGCGCACTTTTGCCGCCCATGAACAGGACGGCCTCATGCCCAACCTCTTCCCCGAAAACGGCGCGCCGCCGCAGTACAACACGGTGGACGCAGCCCTGCTGTTCCTCAACTGCCTGTGGCTGTACCACCGGCGCACCGGGGACGGCGCCTTTGTGCGGGAGGTCTGGCCGGTGGCGCAGCGGATCGTGGAAAAGTACCGTACCGGCACCCGCCATGGCATCTGCATGGACGCGGCCGGACTGCTGCACGCAGGGCAGGGGCTGGACCAGGTGACCTGGATGGACGTGCGCATCGGCACCCACCTGCCCACGCCCCGCCACGGCTGCCCGGTGGAGGTGAACGCCTACTGGTACAACGCCCTGCGGGTGATGGCCCGGCTGGCCCCCCTGGCCGGAGAGGCAGGGGACCCCTACGACGCCCTGGCCGAGCGCGCGGGGGAAAGTTTCCGCCGCGCCTTCTGGATGCCGGAGGAGCGCCGCCTGCGGGACGTGATCGGCGACGTACCCGGCCACGCCGACACCCAGCTGCGCTGCAACCAGGTCTGGGCCGTGTCGATGCCCTTCACCCCGCTGACAAAGGTTCAGGCCGCCGCCGTGGTGGACAGCGTGCGCCGCGCCCTGTGGACCCCCTGCGGGCTGCGCACCCTGGACCCCGGGGACCCGGAATTTCACGGTTTTTACGGCGGTCCTCAGCGGCTGCGGGACCTGGCCTATCACCAGGGGACGGTCTGGCCCTTCCCGCTGGGGGGCTATTATCTGGCCGCGCTGCGCGTGGGCGGCTGTACCCCCGCCGCCTGCCGCGCCGTGCAGCGGGATCTGGAACTGCTGCTGCCCGCCCTGCGGGAAGGATGCATCGGCCAGCTGCCGGAGATCTACGACGGCGGCGCGCCCGGGCTCTCCCGCGGATGCTTTGCCCAGGCGTGGAGCGTGGGCGAGCTGCTGCGGGCCTGCGAGGCCGCAGAACGCCCCGACGCCGCCGGTTTCGAGGGCGGCTGGGCCGAATGATTTTTTCCCGCTTATCCGGGAACAGAGAGGTGATCCCTATGAATCTGGCTGCGATCTTCCATGAAGCGCGCGTGCCGATGTGCTGTATGACCGACGAAAGGACGCTGCAGATCACGCTGCGCACCGGCAGGGAGGCGGACGCCGCCGAACTGATCTGCGCCGACCCGTATGAAGCGGGCATCGCAGGCGGCGGCGAAAGCTGGCAGGGCCGCCGGGTCCCGCTGGACCCCTGGCTGGAACTGGAACACCACCGGGTCTGGCGCGTCACGGTACAGCCGCCCTACCGCCGCCTGCGCTATGTGTTTTGTATAAAAGAAGGGGCCGGGTGCCGCTATCTCTATGAGGACGGCCTGCGCCGGGACCTGCAGCTGGACGAGCGGGTGCAGTGCTTCCTGATGCCCTGGATGAACCCCGCCGACTGCATCGCCCCGCCGGACTGGGTGCGCCGCACCGTCTGGTACCAGATCTACCCCGACCGCTTCTGCCGGGGCGGCAGCGGGCGCGGCGGCGCGCTGCCCTGGCGGCGCGGCCCCGTGACCAACCGCGAACGCTTCGGCGGCGACCTGGCGGGCGTCGCCCAAAAGCTGCCCTACCTGGCATCCCTCGGCGTCAACGGGCTGTACCTGAACCCCATCTTCGCCGCGCGCAGCTTCCACAAATACGACACCGCCGACTACACCCGCGTGGACCCCGATTTCGGCGCCGGAGCCGACCTGGAAGCCCTGGTGCGGCAGGCCCACGAACAGGGCATCCGCGTCATGCTGGACGCCGTGTTCAACCACTGCGGGCCGGACTTCGCCCCCTGGCGGGACGTGGTGGCCCATGGGCCTGCGTCCCCCTGGTGGAACTGGTTCTTCGTGAACCAGTGGCCCCTCCCCGCAAAAGGGGACACCCGCCCCGGCCAGTATTTTTCCTTTGCCTTCCACGGCGGCATGCCCAAGCTGAACACCAACGACCCCGGCTTGCAGGAGTACCTGATCCGCCTGTGCGAAGACTGGGTGCGGCGCTACGACATCGACGGCCTGCGCTTCGACGTGGGCAACGAGGTCAGCCACGCCTTTCTGCGGCGGCTGCGCGCCCGGCTCAAAACGCTGAAGCCGGACCTTTACCTGCTGGGGGAGATCTGGCACGACGCCCCGGCCTGGCTGGAGGGGGACGAGTATGACGCCGTCATGCACTACCCGCTGCAGAGCGCCCTGCGCCGCTTTTTTGAGGACAAAGGCCAGCCCGCTGCCGCCTTCGGCTGGGATGTGGGCCGCTGTCTGGCCGTCTACCCGCCCCAGGTCAACGCCGCACAGTTCACGCTGCTGGACTCGCACGACACCATCCGGTTGCGCAGCCGGGTGGGCAGCGAGGACGAGTTCTGGCAGCAGCTGGCCGCCCTGCTGACGCTGCCGGGCAGCCCCTGCCTGTACTACGGCACCGAACTGGCCCTGGAAGGCGGCCATGACCCTGACTGCCGCCGCTGCATGCCCTGGGATGAGCTGGACACCGGCGCAGGGCGCGCCCGGGTACAGACCCTGCGCGCCCTGGCCGCCCTGCGGCGGCAGGAACCGGCCCTGCAGGGCAGCGAGGTCCGCTTTTTTCCCGGCCCGGGGCGGCTGGTCCACTACCGCCGGGGCGGTGCGCTGGACGTTTTCCTCAACGCCGGGGCCGCCCCCTGCCCGCTGGACGCGGGCCGGTCCCCGGCCTTTGCCCGCGGCTGGGACGGCCGCGCCCTGGCCCCCGGCGGCGTGCTGATCCGCCCGGTATGACCGGCACACGCCCCGCATACAACGAACCCGCATACAACGAAAAGGAGCATTCCTATGATGGACTTTACGAAAAAAGACTGGTGGAAACGAGCCGTCATCTACCAGATCTACCCCAAAAGCTTCCAGGATTCGGACGGCGACGGCATCGGCGACCTGCCGGGCATCATCAGCCGGCTGGACTATTTGCAGAAACTGGGCGTGGATGCGCTGTGGCTCTGCCCGGTGTTCGCCAGCCCCCAGGCCGACAACGGCTACGACATCAGTGACTACCGCGCCATCGACCCGATGTTCGGTACGATGGAGGACATGCGCGCCCTGATCCGGGAGGCGAAGGCGCGGGGCATCGGCATCCTGCTGGATCTGGTGCTCAACCACACCAGCGACCGGCACCGCTGGTTCCGGGAAGCGCTCAAAGGCAGGGATAATCCCTTCCACGATTACTACATCTGGCGGGACGGCGAACCCGGCACCCCGCCCAACGGCATGAAAGCCACCTTCGGCGGCCCTGCCTGGACCTGGGTGCCCGAACTGGGGCAGTACTATTTCCACCAGTTCGCCCCCCAGCAGCCCGACCTGAACTGGGCCAACCCCAAGGTCCGGCAGGAACTGTACGGCGTGATCCGCTCCTGGATGGCGGAAGGCGTGGCCGGTTTCCGGCTGGACGTGATCGACCAGGTGGGCAAGGACCCCGACCTGGAAGTGACCGCCAACGGCCCCCGCCTGCTGGAATTCCTGCGGGAAATGAACCGCGAGACCTTCGGCGGAGCGAACCTGGTCACCGTGGGCGAGACCTGGGGCGCCAACATCGAGCGGGCCCGGCAGTACAGCGCCCCCGACGGCAGCATCTTCAGTATGGTGTTCCAGTTTGAGCAGATGGTGCTGGACCAGGGCCCTTCCAAGTGGGAACCCAGGCCCATGACGCTGCCCGCCCTCAAAAAGAGCATCGCCCGCTGGCAGCAGGGGCTGCACGGCTGCGGCTGGAACAGCCTGTTCTGGAACAACCACGACCTGCCCCGCATCGTCAGCCGCTGGGGGGACGACGGCGCCTGCCGCGTACAGTCCGCCCAGGCGCTGGCCGTGGCGCTGCACGGGCTGCAGGGCACGCCCTACATTTACCAGGGCGAGGAACTGGGCATGACCAACGCCGCCTATCCCCTGGCCGATCTGCGGGACATCGAGAGCCTGAACGCTTACAAGGACCTGCGCGCCCGGGGCTGGAGCGACGCCGAAGCCATGGCCGCCATCCACCGGGTGGGCCGGGACAACGCCCGCACCCCCATGCAGTGGAGCGCAGGCCCCAACGCCGGGTTCACCGCCGGCACGCCGTGGATGCGCATCAACCCCAACCACACCGCCGTCAACGCCGAGGCCGCGCTGGCGGACCCCGGCTCGGTCTTCTATACCTACCAGAAGCTCATCGCGCTGCGCAAGACCTGCCCGGTGTTTGTGGAGGGGGATTTCACGCTGCTCTGCCCGGAGGACGAACAGGTATTCGCCTACGTGCGCCGGGGCGGCGGGCAGGCACTGCTGGCCGCCGTCAACCTCAGCGGCCGCCCTGCCGCCTTCCCCCTGCCGGAAGAATTTTCCGGCGCCGAACTGCTGCTGGCCACCCAGGGCAGCCCCGCCCCCGGCGCGCTGCGCCCCTGGGAAGCCCTGCTCTACTGCAAAAAGGAGTGATACGATGCGTGCAAGCGGTATCCTGCTGCCGGTGAGCAGCCTGCCCGGGCCCTACGGCATCGGCTGCTTTTCCCGGCACGCCTACGCCTTTGTGGACTGGCTGGCCGACGCCGGACAGACCTTCTGGCAGATCCTGCCGCTGGGCCCCACCGGCTTCGGCGACAGCCCCTACCAGTCCTTTTCCACCTTCGCAGGCAACCCCTATTTCATCGACCTGGAAACGCTGGCCCGCGACGGCCTGCTGACCCGGGCCGAGCTCGATCCCTCCGCCTGCGGGGCCGACCCCGAAGCCGTCGATTACGGCCAACTCTATACCGGGCGCCCCCCGCTGCTGCGCGCGGCTTTCCGCCGCTGGCAGGCGGCAGGCGGCGCGGACAGCCGGACCTTTGCGGCCTTCACGGCGCGCAGCGCCCACTGGCTGGAAGATTACGTCCTGTTCACCGCGCTCAAAGCGGTGCACGGCGGCGCCGCCTGGGATCAGTGGCCGGACCCGCTGCGCCTGCGGGACCCCGCCGCCCTGGAGCGCGCCCGCCGGGAACTGGCCGGGGAACTGCAGTTCCAGCGCTTTGTCCAGTATGAGTTCGACCTGCAGTGGCAGCGCCTGAAAGGGTACGCCAACCGCAAAGGGGTCCGCATCATCGGGGATCTGCCCATCTATGTGGCGTTCGACTCCGCCGACACCTGGGCCCGCCCCGAACTGTTCCAGCTGGACGCCGACCGCCGCCCCACCGGGGTGGCGGGGGTGCCGCCGGACGGTTTTTCGGCCACCGGGCAGCTGTGGGGCAACCCGCTGTACGACTGGCCGGTGCACGAAGCCGGCGGCTACCGCTGGTGGATCGAGCGCATGGCACACTGCTATGACTGGTACGACGTGGTGCGCATCGACCACTTCCGCGGCTTTGACGAGTATTTCTGCGTGCCCGCCGGGGCCCCCGACGCCACCGCCGGCAGCTGGCGGCCCGGCCCGGGCAAGGCGCTGTTCGACGCCATCCGCGCCGCCCTGGGCGACCGCCCTGTGATCGCCGAGGACCTGGGCTACCTGACCGACAGCGTGCGCAGGCTGGTGGCGGACTGCGGGTTCCCGGGCATGAAGGTGCTGGAATTCGCCTTTGACGCCCGCGACGCTTCCAGCCTGGAATACCTGCCCCACCGCTACCCCGTCAACTGCATCGTTTACACCGGCACCCACGACAATGAGACCGTGGCGGGCTGGTACGAAAGCATCCGCCCCGAGGAACGCGAGGCCGTGCAGCGCTACCTGCACCGCGCCCCCGGTGCTGTGGAACCGCTGTACTGGGACCTGGCCTGCACGGCCATGGCCTCGGTGGCGCAGTGGTGCGTGATCCCCCTGCAAGACTGGCTGGGGCTGGACAACCGCGCCCGCATCAACCATCCGTCCACGCTGGGCGGCAACTGGCGCTGGCGCGCCGCCCCCGGGGTCCTGACCCCCGCCCTGGCCCGGCAGATCCGCCGGGTGACCGAGACCTATGAGCGCTGCCCGGCCGCCGCGCCCCGTTCTTCTTTCTGACCAAGATGCCGTCCGGGCCTGTACCCGGCAAAGGAGTGTATCGTTATGGAACTGAAACTGCAACTGTCCGCCATCACCCGGGAGAAATTCGGCTGCGAACCGGCCTGCTGCACCGACGCCCAGCTCTACCACGCCCTGCTGGCCCTGACCCAGCAGCAGGCCGCCGCCCGCCCGGCCCCCGCGGGGGAGCGCAAGCTCTACTATTTTTCGGCAGAATTCCTGATGGGCAAGCTGCTGAGCAACAACCTGCTGGCCCTGGGGCTGTTTGAAGAAGTCCGCGCCCTGCTGGAAGGCATGGGCCGCTCCCTGGCCGCGCTGGAAGAATATGAGCCGGAGCCGTCCTTAGGCAACGGCGGCCTGGGGCGGCTGGCCGCCTGCTTCCTGGACTCCATCGCCGCGCTGGGGCTGCCCGGCGACGGCGTGGGGCTCAACTACCACTACGGCCTGTTCCGCCAGAAGTTCGCGGACCGCAAACAGCAGGAACAGCCCGACCCCTGGATCGAGCCCGAAAGCTGGCTGCTGCCGGCCGGCAAGCGCTACACCGTGCCTTTCGGCGGGTTTGCGCTGGACGCGGTGCTCTATGACATCGCCGTGCCCGGGGCACACACCGGCATCGCCAACCGCCTGCATCTGTTCGACGTGGCGGAGCCTGCCGATCCCCCGGCCGAAGGCATCGCCTTTGACAAGCGGGACATCCCCCACTGCCTGACCTCCTTCCTCTACCCCGACGACAGCGACCGGGACGGCCAGCTGCTGCGGGTCTACCAGCAGTATTTCATGGTCTCGGCGGGCGCGCAGATGATCCTGGAAGAGCTTGCGGACCGCGGTTTTGCCCCCGATACCCTGAGCGACCATGTGGCCATCCAGATCAACGACACCCATCCCTCGATGGTCATTCCCGAACTGATCCGCCTGCTGACCACCCGCGGCCTTTCGATGGAAGCGGCGGTGGCCCAGGTGGAAAAGGCCTGCGCCTACACCAACCACACGATCCTGGCCGAAGCGCTGGAAAAGTGGCCGGTGGATTACATCGAGACCGTGGCGCCCCAGCTGGTGCCCATCATCCGGGAACTGGACCGTCTGGCCCGCCGGCGCAGCGGCGACCCCCGGGTGGCCATCCTGGACGGGGAGGACCGGGTGCACATGGCCCATATGGACATCCACTACGGCCATTCAGTCAACGGCGTGGCCGCCCTGCATACCGAGATCCTGAAAAACAGCGAACTCAAACCCTTCTACGACCTCTACCCCGAAAAATTCAACAACAAGACCAACGGCGTGACTTTCCGCCGCTGGCTGGAAGCCTGCGACCCGGCGCTGGCCCGCTGGATCAGCGCGCGCATCGGCGACGGCTGGAAGCAGGACGCCGCCGAACTGGAAAAACTGCTACCCTTTGCGGAGGACGAGGCAAGCCTGACCGCCCTGCTGGAAGTCAAGCAGCACAACAAGCGCCGCCTGCAGCAGCTGCTGGCCCGCCGCCAGGGCGTGGAGGTGGACGAAAACTCCCTCTTCGACATCCAGGTCAAGCGCCTGCACGAGTACAAGCGCCAGCAGATGAACGCCCTCTGGGTCATCTACAAGTATCTGGAGATCAAGGCCGGCCGCCGCCCGGCGCGGCCCGTCACGGTGCTGTTCGGCGCCAAGGCCGCCCCGGCCTACACCATGGCCAAATACATCATCCACCTGATCCTCTGCCTGCAGGCGCTGTGCGAATCCGACCCCGAAGTGCGCCCCTGGCTGCGGGTGGTCATGGTGGAGAACTACAACGTCAGCTGGGCCGAGGCGCTGATCCCCGCCTGCGACATTTCGGAGCAGATCTCGCTGGCGTCCAAGGAGGCCAGCGGCACCTCCAACATGAAGTTCATGGCCAACGGCGCCGTAACGCTGGGCACCATGGACGGCGCCAATGTGGAGATCGCCGGACTGGTCGGCCCCGAGAACATCTACACTTTCGGCGCTTCCAGCGATGCAGTCATCGACCTCTACGCCCGCGGCGCCTACCGTTCCCTCGACTATTACCACCGCCCCGCCGTGGAGCGGCTGGTGGATTTCCTGCTCTCGCCCGCGATGCTGGCCCTGGGCGACCCGGCGGTGCTCAGCTCGCTGTGGAACGACATGAAGCACAAGGACTGGTTCATGGCCCTGCTGGATGTGGAAAGCTATATCGAGGCGAAAGAACGCGCCCTGGCCGGATATGAGGACCGTATGGCCTGGGCCCGCAAGATGCTGGTGAACATCGCCCGGTCGGGGTATTTCTCCTCCGACCGCACCATCGCCCAGTACAATACCGATATCTGGCATCTTTCCTGACCACCCCGTACAGGCCGGGCGCCGCTGCCGCAGCGGCGCCCGGCCTGTTTTCCCTCCCGTTCTTTGCAGTTGCCGTTGCGCGGCAGGCACAGGTATGCTATACTTTTGGGGAATGAGTCTGCGGACGCCGGCCCCGCCGGCATTTTGGGAAAAGGGAAAAGTGAGGAATCCATGAAGATCGGTTTTGACAACAACAAATACCTGACGATGCAGTCCGCCCATATCCGGGAGCGGATCGCCCAGTTCGACAACAAGCTCTACCTGGAATTCGGCGGCAAGCTGTTCGACGACTACCACGCCGCCCGCGTGCTGCCCGGTTTCCAGCCGGATTCCAAGCTGCAGATGCTGCTGCAGCTGAAAGACCAGGCCGAGGTGGTGGTGGTCATCAGCGCGGAGGACATCCTCAGCAGCAAGATGCGCGGGGACTACGGCATCTCCTACGACATGGACGTGCTGCGCCTGATCGACGCGTTCCAGGGCGTGGGGCTGCTGGTGGGCAGCGTCTGCGTGACGATGTACACCCCCGCGCCGGAGGTCCAGGCGTTTGAGAGCCGCCTGAAC
Organism: Candidatus Gemmiger avistercoris; assembly: GCA_019116705.1. Taxonomy (GTDB): domain Bacteria; phylum Bacillota; class Clostridia; order Oscillospirales; family Ruminococcaceae; genus Gemmiger; species Gemmiger avistercoris. Next base: position 12,512 of record DXBF01000034.1, on the reverse strand, counting down.
GCCCAGGGCATCCGCACCTTCCGCCACTACAAGATCGCGGGCTACCCCAACGACGTGGCCCACATCGTCAGCGACGAAGGCTACGGCAAGAACGAGTTCATCGAGACCCGCCGCCCTCTGGTGGTGGTTACAGCGCCGGGACCCGGCAGCGGCAAGATGGCGGTCTGCCTGTCCCAGCTGTACCATGAGCACAAGCGGGGCGTCAAGGCCGGGTACGCCAAGTTCGAGACCTTCCCCATCTGGAACCTGCCCTTGAAACACCCGGTCAACCTGGCCTACGAGGCCGCCACCGCCGACCTGAACGACGTGAACATGATCGACCCCTTCCACCTGGAAGCCTACGGCAAGACGGCCGTCAACTACAACCGCGACATCGAGATCTTCCCGGTGCTGCACGCCATGTTCGAACTGATCGCCGGGGAGAGCCCCTACCGTTCCCCCACCGACATGGGCGTGAACATGGCGGGCAACTGCATCGTGGATGACGAAGTCTGCTGCGAGGCTTCCCGCAAGGAGATCCTGCGCCGCTACCTGAAATGCCTGTGCAGCCAGAAAGCCGACGGCGCCGCCAGGGACAGCGAGCGGTACAAGCTGGAACTGCTGCTCAACCAGGCCGGGCTGACGGTGGGCAGCCGCGCGGTGGAACAGCAGGCCCACGCCCGCAGCGAGCGCACCGGCGGCCTGCCCGCCGCGGCCATCGAACTGGCCGACGGCACCATCGTCACCGGCAAGACCGGCCCGCTGCTGGGGGCGGCCTCCTCGGCGCTGCTCAACGCGCTGAAACGGCTGGCCGGTATCGACCAGGAGGTGGAACTGGTCTCGGCCCGCGCCATCGAGCCGATCCAGACCCTCAAGACCAACTACCTGGGCAGCCGCAACCCCCGCCTGCACACCGATGAGATCCTCATCGCCCTGTCCAGTTCCGCCGCCGAGAACGAACTGGCCGCCGCGGCCCTGCACCAGCTGCCCCAGCTCAAAGGCTGCGACGTACATTCCACCGTGATCCTGTCCAGCGTGGACAGCGACATCCTCAACAAGCTGGGCATGTACCTGACCTGCGACCCCGCCTATGAGGAAGAGGACCGCATGTACCACAAAAAATAAGCGGGCCGGAACCACGCAAAAAGAACGGGCTTTCCCGACGTGGGAAAGCCCGTTCTTCGTTTGCATGCGCATGCCGCGCCCTGTTCCGGGCGGCGGCCTTCTCAGTTCCAGCCCTTGCAGACATCCACCCAGGCCGTGTAGCCGGAGCAGCGTTCCAGTTCGGGGATCGTCAGTTCAATGGCGCTGTTGCTGCTGCCGCAGGCCGGGAACACCGTCTCGAACCGCTTGAGGGAAACATCCAGATACACCGCCACGCCCTCGTTGACGGCAAAGGGGCAGACGCCGCCCACCCCGTGGCCGACCATCGTTTCCACCTGGCCGGGGGTGAGCATTTTGGCCTTGGTGCCGAACTGCGCCTTGTATTTGGGGTTGTCGATCTTGGCGTCGCCCGCCGCCACGATCAGGATGGCTTTGTCCCCCACCAGGAAGGACAGCGTCTTGGCAATGTGGCAGGGCTCACAGTGCAGCGCCTGGGCCGCCAGTTCCACTGTCGCACTGGAGACCGGGAACTCCTGCACCCGGTCCGCCATGCCATACTGCGCAAAATATGCCTTAACTTTTTCGATCGCCATTTTTACCAGCCTTTCTTTCCCCCTGTATTTTGTTCAAGCTTCCAGCCCCGCCAGCACCGCGCCCAGATCCTCAAAAATATCCTGCGGGAGCATGGCCGTCCTGCTGCGGCGCTGCGCGCAGCGGTCTGCCGCCGCTCCGTGCAGCCATACCGCCGTCAGGGCCGCGTCCAGTGCGGTGCGCCCCTGCTGCCAGCCTGCGGCCAGCAGGCCCGCCAGCAGACCGGCCAGGATGTCGCCGCTGCCGCCGCGGGCCAGCCCGGCGTTGCCGGTGGTATTGCGCCACACCGTGCCGCCCGGGTCCGCCACCAGCGTTTCGTGCCCTTTGAGCACCGCCACGCACTGGTATTCCTCCGCCAGACGCAGGGCGGCGGCTTCCCGGTCGGCCTGGACCTCCCCCACCGTGGTGCGCAGCAGGCGGGCGGCCTCGCCAGGGTGCGGGGTCAGTACGGTATGTTCCGGCAGGGCGGCCCGCAATTTGCCCGCCGCCAGCGCGTTGAGTGCGTCGGCGTCCAGCACAGCCGCCGCCCAGGGACGGCGCTTGCCCAGCAGCACATTGCAGACGTCCCCGGCGCTCTCCCCCAGGCCGGGCCCTGCCAGCAGGATCGTGTTCTTGCCTGCGAACCAGGCGCGCAGGGCCGCCGTATCCTGGGGGTGGATGCCGCCGTCCGCATCGGTGCGGCAGCCGCAGGCGCAGCATTCCGGCGTGCGGGCCAGCACCAGCTGGATCACCGGCTCCACGCTGGCCAGATAGACCAGTCCGGCCCCGCCCCGCAGCGCCCCCTCCACACAGAGCGCGGCCGCGCCCCGGTAGGCCATGCTGCCCGCCACCGTGAGCACACTGCCGTAACTGCCTTTGTTGGAATCCGCCCGGCGTTCGGGCAGCCGCTCGCGCACAGCGGCGCGTGTGATCTCCTGCATCTTGCATCCTCCTTGCCAAACCTGTTATGATAAAAGCAGATCCTGCGGATCGTTTCCATTATAATCCATCCGCGTCAAAAACGAAAGGGGAAGTTTATATGGTACCGGCGTTGGAAGCCATTCTGGCAAAAAGCAAAAACCTTGTGTTTTTCGGCGGAGCGGGCGTTTCCACCGAAAGCGGCATCCCGGATTTCCGCTCGGTGGACGGGCTGTACCACCAGAAATTCCGCTACCCGCCGGAGGTCATGCTCTCCCACAGTTTTTATGAGAGCCACACGGCGGAGTTTTTCGACTTCTACCGCAGCAAGCTGATCGTCCACGGGGCCAGGCCCAACGCTGCCCACCTGCGGCTGGCCAAACTGGAGCGGCAGGGCGTGTGCCGGGCTGTGGTGACGCAGAACATCGACGGGCTGCACCAGGCCGCCGGCAGCCGCACGGTCTTTGAACTTCACGGCTCCACGCTGCGCAACTACTGCACCCGCTGCGGCAAATTCTACCCGGTGGCCTTCATCGAGCAGGCCGCCGGGCAGGGCGACGGCATCCCCCGCTGCACCGAATGCGGCGGCATCGTCAAACCGGACGTGGTGCTCTATGAGGAAGGGCTGGACGAGCAGACGCTGGAGGACGCGGTGCGCGCCATCTCCGCCGCCGACACGCTGATCGTGGGCGGCACCAGTCTGGCCGTCTACCCGGCCGCAGGGCTGCTGCGGTATTTCCGCGGCGACGAACTGGTGGTCATCAACAAACAGCCCACCCCGGCCGACCACAGCGCCACCCTGGTGCTGAACCAGCCCATCGGGCAGGCCCTGGGCGGGGAAGAAGGCGGCCAACCGTAGGTTTTGTTTCAATTTTTAGACAAATCGGTGATTTTTTTCAAAAAACCATTGCCAAACGCCGTGCCTGTTTGCTATGATAGACATGTATATAAACACAGTTTCGGAAGGCACAGGGGGGATACGGCACGATGGCAAACGCTTTGACAGATTTCACCAAGAAACGTGAGTTTCTGGTCTGCATGGATTCAGACGGCTGCGTGATGGATACGGTGCGCATCAAGCATACGACGGTCATGTGCCCCGAACTCATCCGGGTGTTTTCCCTGGAAGATCACGCCGATTTCATCTCCGCCGCCTGGGAGGAGATCAACCTCCACACCCTGACGCGCGGCATCTCCCGCTTCGAGAGCGTCGTGCTGGTGTTTGACCGGCTGCGCAACCGCGGCTTCGAGGTCCCGGGCAGCGAGGACATCGCCGCCTGGGTAAACACCGCCACCGAGCTTTCCTCGGCCAGTTTGCAGCACGAGCTGAAAAAGACCGGCAGCCTGGCGCTGCGCAAGCTGCTGGAATGGAGCAACGCCTGCAACCGGCGCATCCAGGCCCTGGAACCCACTTTTGAGCCGTTCCCCGGCGTGCAGGAAAGCCTGCGCCAGCTGCATGCCGTGGCCGACCTGGCCGTCGTCAGCGCCGCCAACGAGAGCGCCATCGCCAGCGAGTGGAAGCGCTACGGCCTGGCCCAGCACGCCGACATCATCTTCGGCCAGGAGGTGGGCAGCAAGGCCAATTCCATCGCCACCATGCTGGCCTGCGGGTATGAGAGCCGCAAGGTCATGATGGTGGGCGACGCCATGGGGGACGCCCAGGCAGCCGCCGCCAACCGGGTGGCTTTTGTGCCCATTTTGCCCGGGCGGGAGGCCCAGAGCTGGCAGCGCCTGCAGGAAGAAGCCCTGCCCAAGCTGCTGCACGGCACCTTCAGCCCCGATTACCAGGCCGAACTGCTGGCCGCGCTGCGCAGCGCGCTGCACGGGTGATCCTGGCCCTGATTTTTCCGGCCGCCACCCTTGTGGTGGCTTTTTTCTTATGCTATACTGAGAGTGGATTTTTGTAGAAAACATTGGGAAGGGAGCTTCCGGGAATGGATCTTTTGCAGCAGGCCCGGTCGGAGATCGACCGCATCGACGCCGAGATGGCGGCGCTGTTCGAGCGCCGCATGCGGGCGGTGGCCGATGTGGCGCGCTACAAGGCGCAGACCGGCAAGCCGGTGTTCGACGCCGTGCGGGAAGCCGCCGTGCTGGAAAAAAACGCCGCCCGCCTGCAGGACGAGGCTCTGCGCCCTTACTACCGCCGGTTTTTGCAGCAGGCCATGGACGTTTCGCGCGCATACCAGCGCGCCATCCTGGGCCGCGGCACCGCCGCCTACCAGGGCGTGCAGGGCGCCTGGAGCCACATCGCCCTGCGGCGGTTGTTCCCCTTTGCGCGGGCGCTCTCCTTCACCACCTGGGCGGAAGTGTTCGACGCCGTACAGAACGGCGACGCCGAGTTCGGCGTGCTGCCCTTTGAAAACTCCAGCGCCGGGGACGTTTCCGCCGTGCTGGACCTGCTCTACACCCACCCCGGCCTGATCGTGGCCCGCATGTGCGACCTGCCCATCCGGCAGGACCTGCTGGGCGTGCCGGGCGGCAGTCTGGCCCAGGTGCGCACGGTCATCAGCCACCCCCAGGCCCTGGCGCAGAGCAGCGCGTTCCTGCAGCAGCACGGCTTTGCCACCCGCCCCTGGAGCAATACCGCCGAGGCCGCACGGGCCATCGCCGAGCGCAAAGACCCGTCGATGGCCGCCATTGCCAGCGCCGAGACCGCCGAGCTGTACGGCCTGACGATCCTGGCCGCCGGTGTGAACACCGAGGGGGACAACACCACCCGTTTCATCGTGATCCAGCGCGCCGCCGAACCGCCGGTCCCCACCGGGGACGGCCAGCGGCTGGCGCTGCTGTTCACCGCCCGGCACGAACCCGGCCGGCTGGCCGCCGTGCTGGACCAGATCGGGACCCGCGGCTTCAATATGGAGTGCATCAAGAGCCGCCCGCTGCCCCATGTTCCCTTTGAATACTATTTTTACGTCCAGCTGGTCTGCCCCGGGGGCAGCACCCGTGCCGGCTGCGAGGCGCTGCTGGATACCCTGCGCGCCGACTGCAGCACGCTGCGCCTGCTGGGGGCCTTCACGCTGGACGCCGCCTACCAATAAGCCAAAACAAAGGATGTGCGATGCATGAAACTGACAATGCAACTCAAAAGCCGCAGCTATGACATCATCCTGAAAGCGGGCTGCCTGGCCAACCTGCACCAGTTCACCAACGTGCAGAACCGCAAGGTATTCGTACTGACGGACTCCGGTGTGCCCGCCCAATACGCCCGGACGGTGGCCGACCAATGCCCGGACAGCACCATTTACACCGTGCCCCGGGGCGAGGGCAGCAAATGCCTGAAAGTCTACGGCCAGGTGCTGCAGGCCATGCTGGATTTCGGCATGGGCCGCCGGGACCTGCTGGTGGCCGTGGGCGGCGGCGTAGTGGGGGACCTGGGCGGGTTCTGCGCCGCCAGCTACATGCGCGGCATCGACTTCGTGAACTGCCCCACCACCACGCTGGCCCAGGTGGACTCCTCCATCGGCGGCAAGACCGCCATTGACCTGGGGCCGACCAAGAACATTGTGGGCGCGTTCTGGCAGCCCAAAGTGGTGCTGGTGGACTTCGACACGCTGGCCACCCTGCCCCGCCGCCACATGGTCAACGGCCTGGCGGAAGCGCTCAAGACCGCGCTGATCGGGGATCCCCAGCTGTTCGCCCTGTTTGAAAAAGGCGCCCCCGAGGAACACATCGAGCAGATCGTCTACCGCAGCCTGAAATTCAAAAAGAAGATCGTGGAGCAGGACGAGCGGGAAGGCGGCCTGCGCGCCTGCCTGAACTTCGGCCATACCATCGGCCACGGCATCGAGGCCGTCCGCGGCATCCGCGGGCGCCGCACCTCCGGGCTGTACCACGGCGAATGCGTGGCGCTGGGCATGCTGCCGATGATCGAGGACCCGGCCCTGCTCAAGCGGGTGCGCGCGGTCTACCGCAGCCTGGGCCTGCCTGCCCGCGCAGGCGCCAACAAGGCCCGTGTGCTGGAATACATGCAGCACGACAAAAAGACCAACGGGGACAAGATCACCGTCATCAAGTGCCCCGGCCTGGGCTGCTGGCGCGCCGAAATACTGCCTACCAGCGAACTGCCCCGCCTGCTGGGGCTTGCGTGAGCCCGAACCTGTGCCGCCGCAACCTTTGCGGCGCGCTCTTTTTTCCATCGTAAGGGGAGTTTTCGGATGAAAAACACCTTTGGCAACGCTGTCAGCCTGACGATCTTCGGCGAGAGCCACGGCCCCGCCGTGGGCGCGGTGCTGGACGGCCTGGCCGCCGGGCTGCCGGTGGACGAGGCTGCCATCGCCGCCGCCCTGGACCGCCGCCGCGCCCGGGGGGACGGGCTTTCCACCGCCCGCACCGAGGCGGACGAAGTGGAGTTCCTCTCCGGCGTGTACGAAGGCCACACCACCGGCACCGCCGTCACGCTGATGATCCGCAACCTGAACACCCGCAGCGGCGACTATGCCAAAACCGCCGGCCTGCTGCGCCCCGGCCACGCCGATTTTACGGCCCACGCCAAATACGAGGGCTGGCAGGACGCCCGGGGCGGCGGGCATTTTTCGGGGCGGCTCACCGCCGCTTCGGTAGCCGCCGGGGCGCTGTGCGAAACCGTGCTCCGGCAGCTGGGCGTGCGGGTCTGCACCCACATTGCCGCCTGCGCAGGGGTGGAGGACGCGCCCCTTTCCAGCGCCGCCGGTCTGGCGCTGCCGGAACCGGCGCCGGGGCATTTCGCCCTGCTGGACCCCGGCCGGGAGGCCGCCATGCAGGAGGCCATCCGGGCCGCCGGACGCGACGGGGACAGCGTGGGCGGCATCCTGGAGACCATCGTCACCGGGCTGCCCGCCGGGATCGGCGAACCCTGGTTCGACAGCGTGGAGAGCGAACTGGCCCACCTGATGTTTTCGATCCCCGCCTGCAAGGGGCTGGAGTTCGGCGCCGGGTTCCGCTTTGCCGGGATGCGCGGCAGCGAAGCCAACGACCCCTTCACCATGCGGGACGGCAGGGTCGTGACGGCCACCAACCGCAACGGCGGCATCAACGGCGGCATCACCAACGGCATGCCGCTGGTGTTCCGCACCGTCATCAAGCCCACGCCCAGCATCTATAAAGAACAGCATACCGTGGACTACGCCGCCCGCCGGGACGCCCTGCTGCAGATCAAGGGCCGCCACGACCCCTGCATCGTGCCCCGGGCCGCGGTGGTGCAGAACACCCTGGCCGCCTTCGGCCTGCTGGACCTGCTGACGGTGCGCTACGGCACGCTGGCGCAGAAACACGGCCTGCCCGGGGCAGGCCCCGCCCCCACCCCCGAAAGGATGTGACTGGTAATGGAACAAACGTTGTACGGTCTGATCGGCGGCAAGCTGAGCCACAGCTATTCCAAAATCATCCATGAGCAGCTGGCGGGGTATCCCTACGAACTGCTGCCGCTGCCCACCGAGGCGGAGGCCCGCGCTTTTATGGAAAAGCGCGAATTTGCCGCCATCAATGTGACGATCCCCTATAAACAGTTCGTCATCCCCTACTGCGACGAGATCGACCCCAAGGCCAAATCCATCGGCGCGGTGAACACCATCGTCAACCGCGGCGGCCGGCTGTACGGGTATAACACCGACTACGCCGGGTTCGCCTACCTGGCCCGGGCGCACGGGGTGGATTTTTCCGGCAAGACCGTGCTGATCCTGGGCACCGGCGGCACCCACTCCACGGTGGAAGCCGTCTGCCGGGACGGCGGTGCCCGCACCGTGCTGGCAGCCAGCCGCACGGGACGCGGCGGCGCGCTGACCTACAGCGAGGCCATGCACCGCCGGGATGTGCAGATCATCGTCAACACCACCCCCTGCGGCATGTTCCCCAACGTGGGCAAGTGCATGCTGGACCCCACCGCCTTCCCGTTGCTGGAAGCGGTGCTGGACGTGGTGTACAACCCCTTCCGCACCGAACTGGTGCTGCGGGCCGCCGAGCGCGGCGTCACGGCGGCGGGCGGGTTCGAGATGCTGGTAGCCCAGGCCGTGTATGCCGCGCAGTATTTTACCGGGCGGACATTCGACGCCGGGCAGGCCGTTCCCGAAGTCAGCCGCCGCCTGCAGCGGGAGCTGGCCAACGTGTCGCTCATCGGCATGCCGGGCTGCGGCAAATCCAGCATCGGCGCGGCGCTGTCCAAGCGGTTGGGCAAGGCCTTCGTGGACCTGGACGAAGAGATCGAGCGCCGCACCGGCTGCAACATCCCCGACATTTTTGCCCGGGAAGGCGAGGAAGCCTTCCGGCGCTATGAAGCCGAGACGCTGGCCGAGGTAAGCAAGCGCACCGGGCAGGTCATCGCCTGCGGCGGCGGGGTCATCAAGACCGCCGCCAACGTGCACGCCCTGCGCCAGAACGGCACCGTGCTCTGGGTCCAGCGGGCGCTGGACAAGCTGGCCACCGGCGGGCGGCCCCTGTCCCGCGGGGGTGCAGCGCTCAAACAGCTGCAGACAGAACGCACCCCGCTTTACCGCGCGGCCGCCGACGCCGTGCTGGACAACTCCGCATCGCTGGACCGCGTGGTGCAGGAAGCCGTACAGCTGGTCGATGCCCAACCGCTGCTGTAATGTGCCCGCAGCGCCGCAAAAAGTTTTGAGAGAGAGGTTTCTTGTATGATCATTTCCACCAAAAAAGGTACGCCCCAGGCAGAACTGGACCGCATCATCGACAGCTTTGAGAAGCAGGGCCTTTCGGTCACGCTGATCCGCGGCACCGATTACAACGTGTTCGGCCTGGTGGGCGACACCACCAAGATCGCCGAGAAGGATGTGCTCGCCAACCCCTGGGTCGAGAACGTCACCCGCGTTTCGGCCCCCTATAAGCGCGCCAACCGCCTGTTCCACCCCGAGGACACCGTGGTGGACGCCGGCGGCGTAAAGATCGGCGGCAAGTCCCCGGTGGCCGTCATCGCCGGTCCCTGCAGCGTGGAGGGCGAGGAGCACATGATCCGCATGGCCCGGCTCGTCAAGGCGGGCGGCGCCACCCTGATGCGCGGCGGCGCCTACAAGCCCCGCACCAGCCCCTACTCCTTCCAGGGCTTGGGCACCGAGGGCATCCTGGACATGGTCAAGGCCAAGGAAGCCACCGGCCTGCCCATCGTCAGCGAACTGATGGATGAAGCCCACATCGACGAATTTGAAGAATATGTTGACGTGGTGCAGATCGGCGCGCGCAACATGCAGAACTTCCAGCTGCTGAAGGCTGTGGGCAAGATGACCAAGCCGGTGCTGCTCAAACGCGGCCTGGCCAACACCATCGAGGAATGGATCATGTCGGCCGAATATATCATGGCCGGCGGCAACGAGAACGTCATCCTCTGCGAGCGCGGTATCCGCACCTTCGAGCGGGCCACCCGCAACACGCTGGACCTGTCCGCCGTGCCGGTGGTCAAGGAAAAGACTCACCTGCCCATCGTCGTCGATCCCAGCCATGCCACCGGCGATTACAAATACATCCAGAGCATGGCGGTGGCCGCCGTGGCGGCCGGCGCCGACGGCCTGGAGATTGAAGTGCACGACAACCCGCAGTGCGCCTGGAGCGACGGCGCCCAGTGCCTGAAACCCGACAAATTTGCCGAGACCATCGCCCTGTGCCGCAAGGTCGCCGCCGCCATCGGCCGGGAGATGTAACGATGGACGCACGCCTGTATGCCAGCCGGCTGGGCGGCACGGCGGCGGTCCCCCCAAGTAAAAGCGCCGCCCACCGGGCGGTGCTCTGTGCCGCGCTGGCCGACGGGGTGAGCCATATCACCAACATCGAGTACAGCCAGGATATCCGCGCCACGCTGCAGGCGGCCGCCCAACTGGGAGCCCGCATCGAGGAGGGCCCCGACGGAGTAACCATCACCGGGCGCGGCAGTTCCGGCGGTTTCGTCACCGTCACCCGCCCGGTTTTCTGCAACGAGAGCGGGTCCACCCTGCGCTTCATGATCCCGCTGTTCAGCCTGACGGCCCAGAAAGTGCACTTTACCGGCGCGGGCCGCCTGTTCGACCGGCCCCAGGCCGTCTACCAGATGCTGTTCGACCGGCAGGGGCTGCGTTTTGAGCAGGCACCCGACGGCATCACGGTCTTCGGGCGGCTGCGCCCCGGCGGTTTTACGCTGCCCGGGGATGTGTCCAGCCAGTTTATCAGCGGGCTGCTGTTCGCCGCGCCGCTGATGGAATCCGAAAGCACCATTGAAGTGCTGCCCCCCTACGAAAGCCGCAGCTATGTGGACCTGACGCTGGCCGCGCTGCAACAGTTCGGCGTCAAGGTAACGGCCCGCGCCCGCAAAAACGGCAGCGTGCTGTACCGCATCGCCGCGCCCCAGCGCTACACGGCCTGCGACCTTGCCATCGAAGGCGACTACAGCCAGGCCGCCTTCCTGGCTGTGCTGGGCTGTGTGGCGGGCGGCATCACAGTGACCGGCCTGGCCCCCGACAGCCGCCAGGGCGATAAAGTCATCCTGGATATTTTGAAGCGCTGCGGCGGCAAGATCAAGACAACGTCCGACGGGTATGCCTTCGCCCGCAGCCTGCTGCGCGCCACCGAGATCGACCTGGCCGACTGCCCCGACCTGGGGCCCGTGCTGTTTACGCTGGGCTGCTTCTGCAGCGGTGAAACGGTCATCCACAACGCCGGGCGGCTGCGCATGAAAGAATCCGACCGCATTGAGGCGATGCAGACCGAATTGCAGAAGATGGGGGCCCGCATCACAGTGGACGGCGACGACGTCCATATCACCGGCGTCGCTCTGCACGCCCCCGAGGAACCGCTCTCCGGCCACAACGACCACCGTGTGGTCATGGCGCTGGCGGTGGCCGCCTGCGCGGCGGGGCTGCCGGCCTGCATCCTGGGCGCCGGGGCTGTGAACAAGAGCTGGCCCGCTTTCTGGGACGTCCTGCGCGCCCTGGGCGGCAAAGTGGAATGGGAATGAGGGATCGCACTTCATGTTGGATCAAAACAAGACCTATCTGATCGTGGGCCTGGGGCTGCTGGGCGGCAAATACGCCCAGGTGCTGAGCCAGAAAGGCTACCGCGTTACCGGCATCGCCCACCGGCAGAGCACGCTGGACTACGCGCTGCGCCACGGTTACATCCAGTCCGGCAAGACTGAGGATTTTGCCGGACTGGTCGCCGAAGCCGACTGCGTGATCTTCGGGCTGTACCCCACGGTCCTGCTGGACTGGGTGCGCCAATACGGCGCGCTGCTGCGCCCCGGCACGCTGATGACCGACGTTTCCGGCGTCAAGCGCGGCGTGGTGGAGCCGGTGCAGGACCTGCTGCCCGAGGGGGTGGAGTTCATCGCCAGCCACCCCATGGCCGGGCGGGAGACCAGCGGTATCGCACACAGCGCCGAGGTGGATTTTGCCCCGGCCAACTTCATCATCACCCCCACCCCGCGCAACACCCCTGCGGGGATCGCCTGGTGCCGGGAACTGGCCGAGACCCTGGGGTTCCGCCGCATCAGCGAACTGACCCCCGCCGAGCACGACCATATGATCGGTTATGTGAGCCAGCTGTGCCACGCCATCGCCGTCAGCCTGATGTGCGCCTCCGACAACACGGAACTGGCCCGCTACACCGGCGATTCCTTCCGCGATCTGACCCGCATCGCGCGCATCAACGACAAAATGTGGGCGGAACTGTTCCTGTGGAACAAGGACAACCTGATCTCGGAGATCGACATGTTCACCGACGCCCTGCTGGGGCTGCGGCAGAAACTGGTGGACGACGACCGGGAAGGGCTGGAGGAGATGTTCCGCCTGTCCACCCGGCGCCGCGAAGCCTTTGACCAGCGCTGATCCTTTTGCATACAGAAAAGACCCGGACGCCGTGAACCGAACCAGTAAAAACGGACAATAGACAAAACGCCCCCTGTGTAGGAAAATGTAACTATACAGGGGGTGTTCGTATGTCACGAAGGAAATACACACATATACAGGCATTGGAACAGGAAATTCTGA
>DXBF01000033.1 GCA_019116705.1 Candidatus Gemmiger avistercoris | reverse complement strand
GCAGCAGCGCCGCGGCCTTTTCCGGCTCGGCTTCCGGGTCAAATTCGGTGGTGATGGCGCCGTTCATGACGCCGCTCTCCCGCAGGGTGCGGGTCAGGCTGCGGGTGTCGATGCCCTCGATGCCGATGATGCCATACTGTTTGAGGAAGGCGTCCAGGGTCATCTCACTGCGGAAATTGGAGGGCGTTTTGCACGCCTCCCGCACGATGTAGCCCCGCGCCCAGATCCGGCCGCTCTCCACATCTTCACGGTTCATGCCGTAGTTGCCGATGAGCGGATAGGTCTGGGTGATGATCTGCCCGTAGTAGCTGGGGTCGGTCAGCGTTTCCTCAAAACCGACCATGCCGGTGGCAAACACCACTTCCCCGATGGTCGTGCCCGGGCAACCGATGCTCCGCCCGCGGAAGACCCGGCCGTTTGCCAGTATCAGATATGCCTGCATATTCAAAGCTCCCTGCTGTTGATTAAAGCGTCTGTTTGGCGGCTTCCTTCATTTTGCGGCTGCCCAGGTGGACCAGCGGCAGCTTGCCCTCCTTGCACAGAGGGCATTCCTCCGGCGCATAGTTGGGCAGGTCCAGCTTGAGGGCGCTGGCCACGATGGGGATCGGGGACGGGGCTTCGGGCCGGGTGCGGTCCACCACGCAGGCGATGCCCAGGCAGACGCCGCCCGCCTCCTCGATGACGCGCTTGGTCTCCAGGCTGGAAACGCCGGTGGTGACCACGTCCTCGGCGATGATGCAGCGCTGGCCCGGTTCGATGCGGAAGCGCTTGAGGGTCATGACATTGTCCACCCGCTCGGTGAAGATGGCGCGCTTGCCCAGCTGGCGGCCCAGCTCATAGGCGTAGACGATGCCGCCCATGGCGGGGCCGACCACCACGTCCACGTTCAGTTCTTTCAGCTTTTCGGCCACCGGGGCCATGACTTCGGCGCAGCGGTCCGGGTACTGCTGCAGGAACGCCATCTGGCAGTATGCGCCGGAATGACGGCCGGACGACAACAGGAAATGCCCCTCCAGGAAGGCTTCACATTCCTTCAGAACTTCGATTGCTTCTCTCGCCATGATACTTTCCTCCTGTATATCATTCATTTTATACTAGCACAATCTGTATATTATTGCAAGTTATATGCATAAAAATTCACATCAAGCCCGGGCACAGCCGCGGATTTCTTCCAGCGTTTTCACGCCGTGGGCATCCATCCAGCGGTCAATCTCGGCAGTGATGCGCACGCAGGCTTTCGGGTCCAGGAAGTTGGCCGTTCCCACCTGTACGGCGGCCGCGCCGGCCATGATGAATTCCAGCGCGTCGCGCCCGGTCAGGATGCCGCCCAGCCCCACCACCGGGATCTGCACGGCCCCCACCGCCTGCCAGACCATGCGCAGCGCGATGGGCCGCACCGCCGGGCCGGAAAGCCCCGCGAAAGTATTGTTGAATACCGGGCGGCGGCGTTCCAGGTCGATGGCGCACGCCTGGAAGGTGTTGCACAGGCTGATGGCGTCGGCGCCCGCCGCTTCCACCGCCTTGCACATTTCGGGAATGCTCTCGGCCTGGGGGCTGAGCTTGACCACCAGCGGCGCCGTGCAGACTTTGCGCACCGCCGCGACCACCTCGCTGGCGTCCTGCGCCCGGACGCCGAACGCCAGACCGCCCTGCTTGACGTTGGGGCAGCTGATGTTCAGTTCCAGGAAGTCGATGCCGGCCGCGCAGAGCATCTGCACGCCCTCCACGTTTTCCTCAATGGTATGGCCGCCCAGGTTGGCCCATACGGTGGTACCGCACCGGCGCATGGCGGGCAGTTCATGGTCGATAAAGTGCTGTACGCCGGGGTTCTGCAGTCCGATGGAGTTCATCAGGCCGGAGGGGGTCTCGTACAGGCGCTCCCCCTCGTTGCCGGGCTGCCCGTGCAGGGTCAGCCCCTTGCCGGAGATGCCGCCCAGCAGGCGCAGGTCCTCGATGTCCGCATACTCCGGGCCGAAACCGAAGGTGCCGGAGGCGGCGATGACCGGCCCTGCCAGACGCTTGCCGAGAAGATCCACATGCAGGTCTGCCATCAGTCAAACACCTCCCCGGCTTTGAATACAGGGCCGTCCTTGCAGACGGTGCGCGGCCCCACTTTGGTGTGGCAGGTGCAGCCCAGGCAGGCCCCCAGGCCGCAGGCCATCTTCTTTTCCAGGCTGGCCAGGCAGGGCGTGCCCGCCGCCGCGCAGAGCTTTGCCACCCCGCGCATCATGACCATGGGGCCGCAGGTCAGCACCATATCATACCGCGCGGCGTCCAGCAGGTCGGTCACCAGGCCGTGATGGCCGTGGGCGCCGGTGTCGGTGGAGAGGTGGATGGTGTGGCACCAGGGCACGAAACCCTCCATGCCGTAGGGTTCATCCCGGAAGCCCACATAGAGGTCCGGCCGCACCCCGGCACGGCAGAGCTGCTTGCAGAGCAGCAGCAGCGGTGCGGTACCGATGCCGCCGCCCACCACGGCGATCCGCTTGTACTGCCCGGCCAGAGCCGCTGCGTCAAAGCCGTTGCCGCAGGGGCCGGTGACGGTCAGGGCGCCGCCCTGCTGCAGGGCCGCCAACTTTTGGGTTCCCTCGCCCTTGATCTGATAGAGGAAGGTCAGCGCGCCGGTCCGGCCGTCAAAATCGTTGACGCTGATGGGGCGGGACAGGACCGGCGTTGCGTCGGGCGCCCAGGCCCGCAGCATATAAAACTGCCCGGCGTGGGGCTCATGCCCGGGGTCCCGCCACTGCACCACCAGGCGGCGGATGTCCGGCGCCAGGGCTTCTTGGGCCAGGACCTGCAGTTCACAGCTTATCGCATTCACTCTGGATATCCTCCCGCATACGCACGCACTCGTTGTAGGCCGCCTCGTCGAAAGCCACGCCCGGCTGCTTCTTGTAAGCCAGCAGGATGCCGCGGCTGGAGTTGACCACGCCGCCGTTGCCCTGCTTCATGTACAGGGCGATGTCGGCCGCCTTGCCGCCCTGCGCGCCGTAGCCGGGGATCAGGAAGAAGGTGTTCTGGTAGCGGGCGCGGATCTCGGCCGCCTCCTCGCCGGTGGTGCCGCCGATGACCAGCCCCACCGAGGAATAGCCCCGCTCGCCCATGTAATCGGCGCCCAGCTGGGTCAGCGCGTCGCCCACCATGGTGTAGACCGTGCGGCCGTCGGCCAGGGTCTGGTACTCAAAGTCCCGGGAGCCGGGGTTGGAAGTGCGGCACAGCACGAACACACCCTTGCCCTGCTCCTTGCAGTAAGGCAGATAGGGGCTGATGGAATCCAGCCCCATATAAGGCGCCAGCGTCACGATATCGGCCTCGAAATCGCCGGTGAAGTGGGCCTTGGCATACATCTCCGCCGTTTTGGCGATGTCGCCGCGCTTGATGTCCGCAATGACCGGCAGGCCGGTGGCCCGGGCCATGCGCAGCGTCTCGGCATAGGCGCGCAGGCCGTCCAGACCCAGGGATTCATAGTAGGCGATCTGCACCTTGTAGCAGCCGGCCACGCCCCTGGTGGCCGCGATCACCGCGCGGTTGAATTCCACCACGTTCTCCCCCGCCGTCTTGGCCGGGTCGGTGGCGGGCAGATAGCCGATCTCGGTGTCCAGCCCCACGCAGACAGGGCCGTTGGCCGCCACGCTGTCGTACAGTTTGTCCATGTTGGTCATTGTATTTTCCCCCGTTTCCTATTTTTGCAGGTTTTTACTCCTCGATCTGCCAGGTGACCGTCCCGCCCTTGATGGTGGTGACGACCCTGCCGAACAGGTACGCGCCGTCATAAGGGCAGTTCTTGCTCTTGCTGTGCAGGTCCTCCGCCTTGACCTGGTACATGTGGTCCAGGTCCGCCAGCACCACGTCGGCGTCGTAGCCGGGGGCCAGCAGGCCTTTATGGCCGGCCAGCCCCAGCACGGCGGCGGGGCCTGCGCTCATCAGGAAACTGAGCAGTTCCAGCGGCAGGCACTGTTCCCGGCAGAGCTTGGTGTAGCAGACGCCGAAGGCAGTCTCCAGCCCCACCATACCGGCAGCGCCCTTCTCCTTCTCCGCGGCGGTGTGGGGTGCGTGGTCGGTGCCGATACAGGTCACGGTGCCGTCTTTGATGGCTTCGATCAGGGCGTCCACGTCCTCCGCCTTGCGGATGGGCGGATTGACCCGGTACTGCAGGCGGCTGTCGTCGAACCAGAGGTGGTGGGGCGTGACTTCGCAGCTCACCCGCGCCCCCCGCATCCGGCTGGCCCGGACGGCGTCCACCGCCTCTTTGGTGGAAACGTGGCACATATGCAGCCGGGTGCCGTAGTATTCGGCCAGGTGGCAGTTGCGCACGGTCTCAATGTTCTCGGCCAGGCGGTAATCCCAGGGGCTGATCTCCCGGTCCTCGGCGTGGGACATAACGGTGAGGCCCCGCTCGGTGGCGATGGCAAAGACCCGCGCCATAACGGCGTTGTTCATGACGCCGTTGCCGTCCTCGGTGATGAACTTCACGTCTTCCGGCAGGGTGAGCAGATGGTCGATGGTCTTGCCGTCGAAATTTTGGGTGATGGACACCGTCTGGTTGGCATCGCACAGGCCGATGCGTTTAGCTTCGTCCTGCACGGCGTGCGCGATCTCGGCCGAGGAGCAGACAGGCTTGGTGTTGGGCATCAGGTTGACGTAGGTGTAGCCGCCCGCCGCCGCAGCCGCAGAGCCGGTAGCGATGTCCTCCTTATACTCAAAGCCCGGCGTGCGCCAGTGGCAGTGGGTGTCGATGAATGCGGGCAGGGCCGTGCGGCCCTTTGCGTCCAGGACCGGCTCCCCTTCGGGCGCCAGCAGTCCCTGGCCGATGGCTGCGATCTTACCGTCGCGCAGCCAGAGTTCCACGGGTTTTCCGTCAAGATCCTTTGCGTTGCGGATCAGCATGGCATGACCTCCTGTTTACAGGCCCGGCGCGGGCCGGCGTGCGGGCAAAAAAAAACTTTTCCCAAATGGGAAAAGTCAAAAAACACTACCCTGTGCGGCGCCAGGAAAGAACACCCCACCGTACATTTTCAAGCTGTTCATGCAGCCCTGCATCGCGGCGCGCCCCTCCTTACACAGATTTTACTTATTGTAGCACGTTCCGGCAAAGGTGTCAATCCGGGGGCGTGCCGCGCCCGTTGAGGGATTTTATGGATTTTTGCGCCGACTTTTGGACAATTTGACAAAAGCCCCCTTCGGGCCTGCCGTTGCCTTTTGCCGGAAAGTGTGTTACTATGAAACAAATGCAAGAGGAAAGAGGAAACGCTTCATGGGGCTTTGGGAAGACGCAAAAAACATACGGGACAAGGACCCCGCCGCCCGCAACGTGCTGGAAGTGATCGTGCTGTATCCGGGCTTTCATGTGCTGGTCACCCACCGCATCGCCCATTTTCTGTACAGGAAACACCTGTTTTTCCTGGCGCGGCTGGTCAGCCAGCTTTCCCGCCATCTGACCGGGATCGAGATCCACCCCGGCGCGCAGATCGGCCGCAAACTGTTCATCGACCATGGTATGGGCATCGTATTCGGCGAGACGACCGAGATCGGCGACAACTGCACGATCTACCACGGCGTGACGCTGGGCGGCACCGGCAAGGACACCGGCAAGCGCCACCCCACCCTGGGCAACAACGTGCTGATCGGCGCGGGGGCCAAGGTGCTGGGCCCGGTGAACATCGGGGATAACGTCCGGGTGGGCGCGGGCAGCGTAGTGCTGCAGAACCTGCCCGCCAACGCCACCGCCGTGGGGGTGCCCGCCGAGGTGGTGCGGGTGGGCAACATCCAGTGCTGCCCCGCCGACGACCTGGACCAGCAGGCCTTGCCGGATATTACCAACCAGCGCATTTCGGAACTGGAAGCCCGTCTGAGCCGCATGGAAGCCAAACTGCAGGGCGAATACCCGCCGGACAAGCCCAACAACGCAAAGGGGGCAACAGCCGCGCACTGACACCGCAGTGGCGTGTCGGAGGCCAACCGCTGCGTGAGCGGCGGCTCTTAGGCCGGAGACCGGCGGCGCCTGACGCGTCAATTTAGCGGGTCGCGGTACCCGCATCGCACGGCGCGCCTTGGGGCGGCGCTTGTGCTCTGCGACCGCTGCCCCTGCTCCGCCTCGCTGCATCCGCCACAGCCGGCGCCCGGCTCTGCAGCCCTTTGGATTCCCCTTCGACAAAATTTTGCGGCAAACCGCGCACTCGGAGCAAAACTCCTCGCACACAATTTGCCGCAAAATTTCCCTGTCGGCGTCGCCGTCGTCGGCGCATGTCCGCCGACGGTGACGGATTTTAAAGTTTTTTGAAAGTCTGCGCGCAGGAGCAAGCCCTGCGCGTTTTCTTTTTCAGTTGTTCTCTTCGCTTTTGCCCAGTTCCAGGCGGCGGAAGCCCTCGCCCTGTACCTCGTTGGACTGCAGCATGATGATGAAGCAGCCGGGGTCGATGGCCCGCACGGCATGCTCGATCTCATAAAGCTGCTTGTTGGAGCAGGCGCACAGCACCACGTCCTTGGGCTGGCCGCCGTACCCGCCGCGTCCCTGCAGGATGGTGGAACCGCGGTCCGCCACCCGGTCGATCTCCCGGCAGGTGGCTTTCCCGTCGCCGGTAACGATCAGCGCCAGCATGGAGGAGGCAAAACCGAACATCATCTTGTTGATGACCGCCGCCACCAGGAAGTTGAACAGCAGGCCGTAGATGATGGAATCCACGTCCCGGAACACCGCGCCGTTGAGCAGAATGACCGCCAGCGCCGCGCCGAAGGTGATGTTGCCGAAGGGCAGGTCCCGCCGCTTGGTCTTGATGGCCATGGTGACGAAGTCCAGGCCGCCGGTGCTGGAGTTCTGCATATAGATCAGCGCGTCGCCGATGCCGCTGACCACGCCGCCGCACAGGGTCGCCAGCAGGCGGTCCCCGCTATATTCCGGCAGGTAGGGCAGCACATAGTCGGTGAACAGCGCGAAGAGGATCATGCAGCGAAGGCTGCGCAGAAAGAAGGGCCGCCCCAGCAGTTTGTAACTGCCCAGGATGATGGGGATGTTGATAAGGATGTTGCTCAGGCCCATGGGCACGCCGAAAAGGCGGTACAGGATGGCGCACAGGCCCGCCACGCCGGTGACCGGGATCTCCGACGCCACGGCAAAGCTGTAGATGCCTGCCGCTGAGATAAAGCAGCCCAGCACTTCCAACAACAGGTTGACGGTTTTGTTCCTGGTCATAAAAGCCCTCCTTACGGCAAAAAAATGGCCGGGACACATTCCCATGCGCCCGGCCAGGATTGTTCTTTAGACTTCCTTTTTGATCTTGGAGGCGCTGTACGTCCGCATCGCCCCTTCATCCAGCGCATGCTCCATCGCCGCGCCATCGGCATAGAACTGGTTCTGCAGTTCCTCCCCCTTGAGGGCCGTGAGCAGGTCGTACATGCCGGTCAGGTCTTCCACCGTGTAAGTCTGGAGCGGGTCCACGCGGCGTGCCGCCAGCACCACAGTGCCCAGGTCAATGGTGGTCCACTGGTTCAACGCCACCGCGTCCAGCGGATCGGTGAGGTTGTTGTACCCATCCCCGCCGTAACTGGCCAGATCGTCCGGCGTATACAGCTGCGCCCCCACGTAATAGGCGGCCTGCTCGGCGCTTTCCATCGTAGCGCCCAGGGCTTCCATCGCCTGGGGCACATAGGTGGAAGCCGCCTCATAGACTGCGGCGCTGCCCGCCGTCTCACCAGTGGCCGTCCGGTTCAGTTCCTCCGCGCAGGCAGCCGCCAGGTCCATGATCGTGCTCTTCTGGTCGTCATCGGCCATCGTGTAGGTCGTATAATCCACCAGCGGGAGCTGGACCGTTTCGATATAATAGCACTCGTTATTCAGGAAATCGGTATATTCCGCGTCGCTGACCGGGTCGCTGCCCTCCGGGCCGTAGGTCAGCGTCAGGATGGTGCTGGCCTTCTGGGCGTTTTCCAGGTACGCCTGCACGCTCTGCCGGCCGATGCCGTTGGCCGCATACAGATCCCCGTTGGTCTGCCACAAGCTGTCCACGCTGTCCTGCACCGTCGTCATGGCGGCGTCCTCCAGCGTGGCGCCCAGATCGGCAAATTTCTGTTCCACGGCGGCGTAATATTCCAGGGCGCGCAGCGTCAGGCGGGCAATGTATTCCTCACCGGTGGCCGTGACCTCCTCGTCCCCGATGGTGCCGGTACATTCCGCCCGCAGCACGGCGCTGACGTCGTTGGCGGTCTCCCCTGTAGCCAGGTCTGCCAGAGCGGAAGCGGTGTTGTAAGCGTCGTACTGCGCCAACAGATAAACGCCCGCCGGGATGTCCACCCCGCCGATGCTGCCCACACTGGACGGCGTAGAGAGATTGCACCCCGCCAAAGCCAGCAGCATGGCCGCCGCCATGCCCAGGCTGCACAATTTGGTTTTGATCGAACGCATGAGAATGCTCTCCTTTAACAAACTTTCCTGCGGCCCAACGCCGCCACATAAATGGTATTATACGCCGTTTGGCCGCACATTGCAAGTCCTGCCGGGACGTGCTATACTGTTGGAAAACGAACAAAGGAGTTCAGCGATGATGCTTTTGCGCGAACAGCTGGAAGCGCTGCCGTCCGGCGGCTGGACGCCGTTTCTGGAAAGTGAATGCAGCAAACCCTATTTTGCGGCGCTGGACGAATTTGTGACCGAAGCCGCCGCCCGCACGACCGTTTACCCTGCGCCGGAACAGATTTTTGCCGCTTTCCGGGCCTGCCCCGCCGAACGGACGCGGGTCGTGATCCTGGGGCAAGACCCCTACCACGAACCCGGCCAGGCCATGGGGCTGGCCTTCTCGGTGCCTGACGGCTGCAAGGCCCCGCCCAGCCTGAAAAACATCTGTAAGGAACTGGAAGCGGAGTTCGGTCCGGCCCGCATGCCCCGCACCGACCTGACGTTCTGGGCCGAGCAGGGCGTGCTGCTGCTGAACACCGTGCTGACGGTGGAACGGGGCGCGGCCTTTTCCCACGCCAGACACGGGTGGGAAACCTTCACCCGCGCTGCGCTGGCCTACGCCGCCGCGCACGGCGACGGGCCGCTGGCCGCCATTTTGTGGGGCAAGCCCGCCCAGGCCTGCGCGCCGCTGTTCCAGGCCGCCGGGGCGCACCGCCCCGTGCTGGTGCTGGAATCGGCCCACCCCAGCCCGCTCTCGGCCTACCGGGGCTTTTTCGGTTCCGCCCCTTTCGGGAAAGTCAACGCCTTTTTACAGGCACACGGCCAGCCGCCCATCATCTGGCAGGACGGCGGGGTTTGACCGTATCCCCTTTTTACGAGTGCGCACAGCAAACGCCCGCGGCTTCCGGCATGTTGCCGGGCGCTGCGGGCGTAGATTTTCATTCAAAATTCGTCGCCGACGGCGGACATGTGCCGACGACGGCGACACATCCAGGGAAATTTTGCGGCAAGAGTGTGCGAGGCCCCACGGGCCGAGTGCGCGATTTGCCGTAAAATTTTGTCGAAGGGGAATCCAAAGGGCTGCAGAGCCGAGCGCCGCCTGTGGCGGATGCAGCGAGGCGGAGCAGGGGCAGCGGTCGCAGAGCACAAGCGCCGCCCAAGGCGCGCCGTGCGATGCGGGTACCGCAACCCGCTAAATTGACGCGTCAGGCACCGCCGGTCTTCGGCCTAAGAGCCGCCGCTCACGCGGCGGTTGGCCTCCGACACGCCACTGCGGTGTCAGTGCGCGACTGTTGCCCCCTTGGAGACGCAGTCATTCCACCATATAATCGAAGTCGATGCGGCCCAGCGCCACGTCGGCGCCCGCCACCCGGACCTTCATGGAGGTGCCCAGCATCCAGCTGCGGCCCGTCAGCGGGTCCAGCATGCTGACGCCGTCCACCACCTGGGCTTCGCCCTTGCAGAGCTGCGCCGCCGGGACAAAGCCCTCCACGGTGTTTTCCAGTTCCACGAACACGCCCCGGGGCGTAACGCCCGCCACCGTGCCGGTATACACCTCGCCCAGATGGCCGTGCATATACTCGGCCTTGTACAAATCCTCGACATCGCGCTCGATGCGCACCGCGTCCACCTCTTTTTTGCTGGACTGCTCGCTGGCGCGCTGGGCGAACTCATTGTACTCCCGGTTGATCCGATCCGCCGGGGTCCCCAGCAGCATCTCGCTCAAAATACGGTGAATGGCCAGGTCGGGGTAACGGCGGATGGGGCTGGTGAAGTGGGCATAGTCCCGCAGGACCAGGCCGTAATGCCCCAGCGGCTGGGGCGCATAGCGCGCCTTCTGCATGCTGCGCAGGATGCCGGTGTGCACCGGCGTCTGGATGGGCTGCCCGCGGGTGGCGTCCAGCAGGGCGGCCAGTTCCAGCTGGGTGGGGATGGGGTCCTTGAACTTGGCATTCAGCCCGCAGGCCAGCAGCGTGGCCGAGAGTTTTTCCATCTTCTCGGCATCGGGCGCTTCATGCACGCGGTAGACAAAAGGCACCTTGTTGGTGCGGCCCGCGTTGGCCGCGCACTGGTTGGCCAGCAGCATGAATTCCTCGATCATACATTCCGAGGTGCCGCGCCCGCGCTTGACGATGTCCACACAGCGGCCGTTCTCGTCAATGACCAGCTTGGCCTCGTCGGACTCGATCTCCATAGCCCCGCGCTTGCGGCGCAGTTCCAGCCGCTTGCGGTACAGCTCGTCCATCAGGGGCAGCTGGTCCAGCACGTCGGCGTATTTTTCCCGCAGCGCGGCCAGGTCGGTCCCCTCTTCGGGTTCCAGCAGGGTGTTGATCTCCTTATACACACCCTTGACCCGGCTGCGGATGACCGTTTTGACAAAGTGGTAACCATGGATCTCGCCCTGCGCGTCCAGCCGCATCAGGCAGGAGAACGCCAGCCGGTCCTCCTGCGGGTTCAGGGAACAGATGCCGTTGGAAAGCTGGGCGGGCAGCATGGGGATGACCTTGTCGGCATAATAGATGCTGGTGGCCCGTTCGTAGGCTTCTTCATCCAGTGCCGAACCGGGGCGCACATAGTGGCTCACATCCGCAATGTGCACGCCCAGTTCATAGCCGCCTTCCTCCAGCTTTTGCAGGCTGATGGCGTCGTCGATGTCCTTGGTCTCGGCGGAGTCGATGGTAAAAATGGGGATGGCGCGCAGGTCCATGCGGTGGGCGGCTTCCGCCGGGTCGATGGATGCGCCGTCATAGGCATGGGCCTCGGCCAGCACCTCGGGCGGGAATTCCTGCCGCACATTGCGGCCATAGAGGATGGCCCTGGCGCACTCCGACGCATACTCGGAGGAGCCGAACTTTTCCATCACGGCGGCACGGTGCTCGCTGTGGCGCTCGCCCCGGTGGGTGATCTGGATGCCCACCTTGTCGCCCAGATGCACGCCCTCGCTGCCCTG
This sequence comes from Candidatus Gemmiger avistercoris, assembly GCA_019116705.1. Taxonomy (GTDB): domain Bacteria; phylum Bacillota; class Clostridia; order Oscillospirales; family Ruminococcaceae; genus Gemmiger; species Gemmiger avistercoris. The sequence goes on along the minus strand of DXBF01000033.1, from coordinate 17,503 downwards.
TTTGGCCAGCAGGAACTTCACGTCCCGGCAGCCGTCGGGCTCCACGGCCAGCCGTCCGTCGTCCGTCAGGCAGACCGTGCCGGCGAAATGGTTGTTGGGGGCGGTGACCTCCACCACTTCCCCTTCCGAGGAGCCCTCCACCCGGGGGCGGTCGAACAGTTTGACCAGGATCTTGTCCTGCGGCATGGCGCCGTGCAGCGCCCGGCCCGGGATGAAGATATCGCCCTGGCCGTCGTCCCGGCTGGCGAAGCCGAAGCGGGCGGCCAGCTTGACCAGCGTGCAGGCCAGCGTGGACGGGTCGGCCGCGTTTTCATAGGTGGCAAAGCCCGGCGCATAAGCGCCGTTGCGCACCGACAGGTCGCCGGTGGCCACCATGGCGGAAACGGTGGTGCGCAGGCGGGAATTGTCCACCTGCAGGTTGTTCTGCAGTTCGCGCAGCGTCATGGGACGATGCCTGACCGCATTGAGGATGCTTTTTTGCAGCGGTGTCATAAAATTACTCCTTCATTTACGTCGCTGCGCCGTCCGGCGCAGCCCTTCCCATGCGGGGCCACGCCCCGCCACTTTCCCACAAAAAACGGCCCGCCGGGGCGCAGATCTTACCTTCGACGCGCTGGGCGGACCCTTTTTGTTTTGTGATTGCTGCCTTCCCTGTTTACAGGCGGGCGCTGAGCACGCAGATGACCAGCGTGACAACGAAGAACACAACGCCAAAGACTCTGGTCCATTTGGCGAGTTTTGCGTCGATGCCGCGCTCACGGCCGGCCGCCATATGGGAATTTTCGCCCATGATGGCCGCAGACAGGCCCTGGCCCTTCTGCTCCTGCCCGAGAGTAAATACAATGATAAACAGCGACACGGCGATCAGGACAAAGCCGAGGGCGATCTCGTACCAGTTCATTGAATAGCACTCCTTTAACTTCTCATGCGGGGTATAGTATACCACAGAACTGCCGATGGTGCAAGCATTTTTTCAAATTTCCGCAGAGCGGGGGCAAAGGGCCCTGCCGCAAGCCCTGCCGGACGCCATGGGCGATCGTTGCCCCCTTTGCCTTACAGCAAACTGAACAGATCCACCTGGCTGGTCTCGGGCAGACTGCCCAGCGCCCCTACCGAGCGCAGCTTGTCGAACACCGAGGACGCCACGCCGCTGGCCTGCTGCAGTTCCTCCACCGAGATATACTCCTGCCCGTCGATGGTCGCTTTTTCCAGCGCCACGGCGGCCGCTTCGCCCAGGCCGCGCAGGGCCGTGAAAGGCAGGCGGACCTTGCCGTCCTCCACCACATATTTGCTGGCGCGGCTCTTGCCCAGTTCGATGGGCAGGAACTGCACGCCGCGCTGGAGCATCTCGTTCTCCAGCTGCAGGCTCACCAGGGCGTCGTCGTCCTTGGCGGTGCGTTCCTCCTTGGGGATGCGCTCGTTGTCCCGCAGATGTTCCTTGGCCACCCGCACGCCGCCGATGGCCGCTTCGTAGTCGATGTCGGCGCCGCGCACCGTGAAATAGACGGCGTAGAAGATCGCCGGGTGGTAGACCTTGAACCACATCAGCCGGATGGCCGCCATCAGGTAGGCCACCGCGTGGGCTTTGGGGAACATATATTTGATCTTGCGGCAGGATTCGATGTACCAGTCGGGCACATCGTGCTCGCGCATGGCTTCCTCCCAGCCGGGCTGGAAGCCGCCCTTGGCCACCTTGCCTTTACGCACGGCCTCCATGATGTCGAAAGCCATCTTGGGTTCCAGGCCCTTGCGCAGCAGGTAGAGCATGATGCTGTCGCGGCAGCCGATGACTTCCGCGATGGTGCAGGTGCCCGAGCGGATCAGTTCGTCGGCGTTGTTGGTCCATACGTCGGTGCCGTGGGACAGCCCCGAGATCTGGATCAGTTCCGAGAAGTTCTTGGGCTGGGCGTCCAGCAGCATCTGACGCACGAAGTTGGTGCCCATCTCGGGGATGCCGAAGGTGCCGGTCTTGGAGCCGATCTGTTCCTCGGTGACGCCCAGGGCTTCGGGGCTGGTGAGCAGGCTGTAGACCTTCTCGTCGTTCATGGGCACCGAGTCGATGGGGATGCCGGAATACTCCTCGAAATACTTATAGAAGGTAGGCACATCGTGGCCCAGCTCGTCCAGCTTGAGCAGGGTGTCGTGCAGGTATTTGAATTCAAAGTGGGTGGTCAGCAGGCCGCCCTTCACGTCGTCCGCCGGGTGCTGGATGGCGCAGAAGTCGTAAATATCAAAGGTATCGGGCACGACGACCATGCCGCCGGGGTGCTGGCCGGTGGTGCGCTTGACGCCGGTGCAGCCGATGACCAGGCGGTTTTCCTCGGCGCGGTTGACGGTTTTGCCCCGTTCCTCCAGGTATTTTTTGACGTAGCCGTAGGCCGTTTTGTCCTGCAGGCCGGAGACTGTGCCCGCCTTGAACACGTTCTCCTTGCCGAAGAGTTCCTCGGTATAGCGGTGGACGTGGGACTGGTACATGCCCGAGAAGTTCAGGTCGATGTCCGGCTCCTTGTCGCCGTAGAAGCCCAGGAAAGTCTCGAAGGGGATATCGTGGCCTTCCACGATCATCTTCTGCCCGCAGATGGGGCAGTTTTTGTCGGGCAGGTCGAAACCGTCCATGTGGATGCCGTCGTCGATCCACTCGCTGTGCCGGCAGTTTCCGCAGAGGTAATGGGGCGGCATGGAGTTGACCTCCGAAATGCCCGAGAAGTGGGCCACCGCCGAAGAACCGACCGAACCGCGGCTGCCCACCTGGTAGCCGCCCGCGTTGGAGTAGGCCACCAGGCGCACGGCGATGACGTACAAAACCGCATAGCCGTGGCCGCAGATGGAATCCAGTTCCTTTTTCAGCCGCTTTTGCAGCACATCGGGCAGCGGCGTGCCGTAGTCCCGTGCCGCATGCTTCCAGGTATCGTCGCGCAGTTCCTGCTCCGCGCCGGGGATGCTGGGCGGGTAGGTGCCCCTGGGGATGGCGCGCAGGTTGTTGTCGATGGTGGCGGCGATCTTGTTGGGGTTGGTCACCACGATCTCGTAGGCTTTTTCCTTGGGCAGATAACTGAAATCCGCCAGCATTTCCGGCGTGGTGTGGTAGTACAGCGGCGCCTGGTTGTCGGCGTCCTTGAAGCCGTTGCCCGCCTGCAGCACGGCGCGGTAGATCCAGTCCTCCGGCTCCTGGAAATGGGAGTCGCCGGTGGCTACCACGGGTTTGTGCAGATCCTCGCCCAGCTGGATGACCGTGCGGTTGAAGTTCTTGACGGCCTCGATGGAATCCACCTGGCCGTTGCGGACCATGAACTCGTTGTTGCCCAGGGGCTGCACTTCCAGGTAGTCGTAGTAATCTGCGATGCGCAGCAGCTGCTCATAGGGCTGGCCGGCCACGATGGCGCGGTAGAGTTCCCCGGCCTCGCAGGCAGGCGAGAGCAGCAGCCCCTCCCGGTACTGATTCAGCAGGCTGCGGGGCACGCGGGGTTTCTTGAAGAAATACTGGGTGTGGGCCGCGCTGACGATGCGGTAGAGGTTTTTGAGCCCCACCTGGTTCTGCACCAGGATGATGAGGTGGTAGTATTTTTTCTTGAGGACTTCCTTGTTGCCGCCCAGCCCTGTGTTGACGGCCTCCACCGTTTGAATGTCTTTTTCCTGCAGGTCGGCCAGCATCACTTCATAGATGCGGGCCAGGGCCATGGCGTCGTCCACGGCGCGGTGGTGGTTGAAGGGCGGGATCTCCAGGTGTTTGTTGATGGTGTCCAGCTTATAGTTGCGCAGCCCCGGGAACAGCGCCTGCGCCATGGGCAGCGTGTCGATGTAGGTGTTTTCATCGAAGCTGACGCCCGCCCTCTCCCCCGCTTTGCGGATGAAGAGCATGTCGAAGCTGTGGGCGTTGTGGGCCACCAGCACATGGCCGCCGCAGAATTCCTTGAACGCGCGGATGGCCTCCTCCGGCGCAGGCGCGTCGGCCACCATGGCGTCGTTGATGCCGGTCAGTTCCACCACCTTCTGCGGGATGGGCTTGCCGGGGTTGACGAAGGTGCAGAATTTCTTTTCCTCGTTGATCTTACCGTTCTCCACGAACACCGCGCCGATCTCGGTCAGGCGTTCGGTGTTGGCGTCCAGGCCGGTAGTCTCGGTGTCAAAGACCACGAAAGAGCCGGACAGCGGCATGCGGGCGCCGCCGTAGACCGCGGGCACCATATCGTCCACAAAATAGGCCTCACAGCCGTAGATCAGCTTGAAATCCGGGTCCTTTTTATGGATGTCGTCGGCGGCCAGCATGGCTTCCGGGTAGCCCTGGCAGACGCCGTGGTCGGTGATGGCGATGGCCCGGTGGCCCATGCGGTGGGCCAGGCGCACGATCTTGCCGGGGTCGTTGAAGCCGTCCATGGAACTGGACTTGGTGTGCAGGTGCAGTTCCACCCGCTTCTCCCCTTCGGGGGCGGTATCCTGGCGGGGTTCCCGCTCCACCTGGAGCACGTCATAAGGCATGATGACGAAGTCATGCTCGTACTTGTCGTACATATAGTTGCCGCGCACGACCAGCGTGGTGCCGGGCTTGAGGCCCTCCCACTTGGACATGTCGGCGTCGGGGTCGCCCAGCACTTTGAGGTTGACCGAACCCGTATAGTCGGTGATGGAGGTGAAATAGATCTTGCGGCGGCTGCCCTTGACCTCAGTGGCGAACACGTCGCCCCAGACCGTCACCTTGCCGCCGTCGCCCAGGTCGTTCAGGCGGCGGGTATCGGTGGGTTTGAAGTTTTTGCCGTAGAACAGTTTGACCGGCTTGTTGGTCAGCGCCAGCCCTTCGATCTGGAAGTCGGGCGGGATCTCCTTGGCCTCGAATTTGACCGCCGGGGCCTTCTCCTGCAGGTACTGCTCGAACTCCTCCGCCGTGCGGGCGTTGCCGGTATCCGTCAGGCGGACGACGGGCAGCGCGCCGGTACGCTCCTGGATCAGTTCGGCCAGCACCCGGGGCAGCTCGACGCTCTCCAAAATTTCCCGCCCAGCATTGACGCGGATGGTGATGCCGTCCTCCCCAAAGACCACCGGCTCGCTGCGGTCGAGGAAGCCGTTCACCGGCATGCCTTTTTCCTTGAGTTCCTCGATCAGCAGACGGACCGCTTCCGGCGTGATGTTGGCGTAGGTGAAATAGTTGCGCAGATGCAGTTCGTACCCGGCAAACGCCTCCTGCAAAGACGCACAAAGGCGCCCGCACAGCGCCTGGTCAAGAGGTTCGGCGCTGCGCAGGCAGATGATGACCTGACGTTTTGTGCGGTGCAGTTCGACCCGTTCCACGAGGACGCTGCCGAATGCGGCGCAGAATTGCTGGTCCGCGGTGAACTGGGGCCAGACTTGAGTGACCAGAGGTTTCAAGATAACTCCTTATAGAAAAACATGCGCAGGAAAAGCCGCCCGGCCTCAGCGGCGCTTGCGGCGGGAGGCTGTGGGCGAGCGGCGCTTATAGGCGCCGCTTTTGAGCCACAGGATGCCCACCGCCAAAAACACCAGGGCGGCCAGCAGGCTGAACGCCCCTTTCACCGGCTGGCCGGTGGTGAAGAACAGCCAGGTCAGGAAAGCGAACACCAGCACCAGCAGCCCGTCCACGATGCCCAGGATGGGCGGCCAGAGTTCCTGGACCACGTCCAGCAGGATCTCGCCGATGATTCCGATCAAAGTTTCCATCACGCCGGCCCTCCTTCCCCGCCGGGGCGGCGGGTCACAGCTTGTGGATCTCGTCGATGAACTGCCCCACGATGTCGCCCCGCAGCATGCGGACCTTCTCGCCGCGGATGAACAGCAGGGCCTCGTCCTTGCCGCCGGCGATGCCGATGTCGGCGTCCGACGCTTCGCCGGGGCCGTTGACCACGCAGCCCATAATGGCGATTTTCAGCGGCTTCTGGAAACCCTCGTCCCGCAGGCGGCGCTCCACCTCGTTGGCGATCTCGATCATGGGGTACTGGGTGCGCCCGCAGGTGGGGCAGCTGATGATCTCGGGCCCGGCTACGGCGTAGCCCACGGCCCGCAGGATGTCGTACCCGGCCAAGACCTCGTTCTCGGGGTCTTCGGTCAGGGAGACGCGCAGCGTATCGCCGATGCCTTCCAGCAGCAGGCCGCCGATGCCCATGCCGGATTTGATGAGCCCCATGCGGCTGCCGCCTGCTTCGGTGACGCCCACGTGCAGCGGGTAGTCGGTCTGGGCCGCGAGCATGCGGTAGGCCGCCATCATGCGGGGCACGTTGCTGGATTTGATGGAAATGACGATGTTGTTGAAGTCGTGCTTTTCCAGCAGGCGGACGTGGTAGAGGGCGCTTTCCACCATGGCTTCGGGCACCGGCGCGCCGTATTTGGCCAGGATGTGCTTTTCCAGGCTGCCGCCGTTGACGCCGATGCGGATGGGCACGTTTTTGGCGTTGCAGGCGTCGGCCACCGCCTTGACCCGGTCGTCGGAGCCGATGTTGCCCGGGTTGATGCGGATCTTGTCCGCCCCGGCGTCCAGCGCCGCCAGCGCAGCGCGGTAATCAAAGTGGATGTCGGCCACCACGGGGATGTCCACCGCTTCTTTGATGGCGGCCACCACCGCGGCGTCCTCCGGGGCGGGGACCGTCACGCGGACGATCTGGCAGCCCGCCTTGGCCACCCGTTCCGCCTGGGCCACGTTGCCCGCAATGTCTTTGACCGGCACGTTGAGCATGGTCTGTACGGCGATGGGATGGTTGCCGCCGATGGTCACGTTGCCGATCTTTACTTCCCGTTTCAGTTGGCGCTTCATCGTGCTCCTCCTTAGAAAAACCTTGTGATATCCTGCATGGTGACCAGCGTCATCAGCCAGAGCAGCGCCGCCACGCCCAACAGGTTTACTGCGATCTGGAATTTCTGCGGCACTGCGCGGCCCGTCACGCCTTCAAACAGCAAAAACAGCAGTTTGCAGCCGTCGAGGGCCGGGATCGGCAGCAGGTTGAAGATGCCCACATTGATGGTCAGCAGCGCCATCAGCGAGAGGACGTCCCGCCAGCCGTACTGCACGGCCTGACTGACCGCCGACACCGTACCGATGGGGCCGGAGAGCTGCTCCACCCCCACCTGGCCGGTAGCCAGCTGCCAGAACCCGCCCAGGATGGCGGTGCTGTAATACTGGAAAAACTCACCGGTCTGCACCATCACGCTCTGGAACGTCTTGGGGATGGCCGCCACACGGAAATCAATGCTGCTGACAAGATCGCCCTCGGCGTCGGTGGTGGGGGCCACCGTCACGGCGGGCAGTTCCACGATCTGCCCGCCGCGCAGCACCGTCATGGTGTGCGTCTGTGTGGTTCCGTCAAAGAACTGCGCCAGCGTGTTGGCGGTGCGCACGCGCCGGCCATCCACCTGCAGGATGGTGTCCCCCAGCTGCAGGCCGCTGGCACTGCTGGAAGCGCCGTCCGCAAACCGCGCCACCTGAGTGCCGCCCAGGTGGGACATGCTGAGCACCAGCACCAGAAGCACCAGGAACCCCAGCACGAAATTCATCACCGCGCCCCACAGCGTCACAAAAAAGCGCTGCCAGGCGCCGGCCTGTTCAAACTCCTGCCCGCGCACCACCAGCGGGAACAGTCCCTTCCGGGGCCGGGCCTGCACCGGCGGCGGCAGAGGGCCGCCCTCCTCGGGGTCCGGCGGGTTGGAAAACAGATTGTACCCGCCCAGCGGGATCAGCCGCAGGGTATAGCGGGTCTCGCCCCGGTTCCAGGCAAAGAGCCTGGGGCCAAAGCCGATGGAAAATTCCTCCACATGGATGCCGCAATGCCGGGCCGCCCAAAAGTGGCCCAGCTCATGCACCAGAATGACGACCCCGAACACGAGCAGGGATACCAGCCCGGTCAGCAATGCAGTCATAGGCACCTCGCAAATGATCTCGAATTTATCAAATATGCGCCTCTACGTAGGCGCGGGCCATGCGGTCGCACTCGTGCACGTCGGCCAGCGTGTAGTCGCCGCCGAAAGCGTCGCTGTCCACGACGCCCTCCACCAGACGGCCGATGTCCAGGAAACCGATCTCGTCCCGCAGGAAGTGGGCCACCGCCGCCTCGTTGGCGCCGTTGGCCGCGCAGGGGGCCAGGCCGCCCTTGCGGATGGCCTTTTTGCAGGCCGCCAGGCAGCGGAAGGTCTCCTCATCGGCCTGGGCGATGCTCAGCTTCGTCAGTGCCGTGAAGTCCAGTTCCGGCACGGGGCTGGGCAGGCGTTCAGGCCAGGTAAGGGCGTACTGGATGGGGATGCGCATGTCCGGCACGCCCAGCTGGGCGATGATGGAATGGTCGGCGAACTGCACCGCCGAATGGATGATGCTCTCCCGCTGGACGACGATCTGGATCTTGTCCTCCGGCAGGCCGAACAGCCAGGCGGCCTCGATCAGTTCCAGGCCCTTGTTCATCAGAGTGGCCGAATCAATGGTGATCTTGGCCCCCATGTTCCAGTTGGGGTGGCGCAGCGCGTCGGCCTTTGTCTTGGTGCGCAGTTCCCCGGCCGTCATGCCGAAGAACGGCCCGCCCGAGGCCGTCAGCAGGATCTTTTCCAGGGTTTTGGCGCTGTGGGCGTCCTGCAGGCACTGGAAGATAGCGCTGTGCTCACTGTCCACCGGCAGCAGGTGCACGCCGTGGGCCCGCACCGCGTCGGTGACCAGATGCCCGCCGGTGACCAGGCTCTCCTTGTTGGCCAGGGCCAGGTCGTGGCCGCTCTCGATGGCGGCCAGCGAGGCGTCCAGCCCCGCGATGCCCACCACGGCATTGAGCACCACGTCGGGGCCCTCCATGGCGGCCAGTTCCCGCAGGCCGTCTGCGCCTTGCAGCAGGCGCGGTGCGTCGGGCTGGCCCGCCAGCGACGCTTCCAGCTTCTGGCAGGCCGCCGGGTCGACGACCGCCACATACCGGGGGTGGAACTCCCGGATCTGTTCCAGCAGCTTTTCCACGCTGGAGTTCGCAGCCAGACCGAATACGCGGTAGCCGTGCATCCGGCAGACATCGAGACTCTGGGTGCCGATGGAGCCGGTAGATCCCAGCAGGGTGATGGTCTTATTCATAGATTCCGCATCCTTTTTACAACATATAGAGGAAATAGCGCACCGCAATGGAAACAAAGGGGGCGATGAACATCACGCTGTCGAAGCGGTCGAGGATCCCCCCATGCCCCGGGAAAATGGTGCCGTAGTCCTTGATGCCCGCCTGCCGCTTGACCGCCGAGGCGAACAGGTCGCCCAGGATGCCCAGCACGGAAGCCACCGCCCCCGTCAGGATCAGGACCAGATAGTGTTTGGGGCGGATCTGGATGCTGATGACCGGGTAGCCCGCCGACAGCAGGCTGTAAGCCGCGGTAAGCAGGCATCCGGCAGCCACGCTGCCCGCGATACCGCCCACGGCCCCCTCCACCGTTTTGTGGGGGCTGACCACCGGCGCCAGCTTATGCCTGCCGAACGCACGCCCGGCAAAATAAGCCGCCGTGTCGCCGCCCCAGGCAAAACAGAGCGTCAGCAGGATGAAGTAGACGGCGTCGTAGCGGTACTCTGTGAACGGAAGCATCCGCTTGAGGTGGATGAGGGAGTAAAAGCAGAAGATGATGACCCCCGAAAAATACACATAGCCCGCCAGTTTGCCAAAATCCAGCGTCTGCACATGGGCGATCTGGATCACATTGAACAGCAGCACCACCACAAAGCTGACCGGCAGCACCAGGGAGCGGGCCGCCGGACTGGTGGTGAGCATGACCAGCAGCGTAAAAGGCACAGCCAGCACATACAGGTACCACTGCTTCCTGCCGAAGCCCATGGCCGAGAAAACTTCATGGACGGCGATCAGGCAGACGGCGCTGAGCACCAGATCAAAAAGGATCGTATCAAAAAACGCCAGCACGACCGCCAACAGGGCCAGGCCGACGGCTGCGGTAATAACGCGGGTCTTCATAGAGAGGGTTCCCTTTCACGGATAAGATGGATGGTCCTCATAACAGCCTATGCGGGCGTGCCCGCCGGCATGCCCGCACAGAGTGTGGGGAAGTTGCAAAACGCTTATACTTCCATGACTTCCTTGTTCTTGGCCGCGCAGGTCTCGTCGATCTTCTTGACGTACTTGTCGGTCAGCTTCTGGGTCTCTTCCTCCAGCTTTTTCTGGTCGTCCTCGGTCAGTTCGCCGGCTTTCTTCATAGCCTTGAACTTGTCCATCGCGTCGCGGCGGACGTTGCGCACCGCCACCTTGGCCTCCTCGCCCAGTTTCTGGACTTCCTTGGTCAGCTGCTTGCGGCGCTCCTCCGTGGGGGCCGGGAACACCAGGCGGATGACCTGGCCGTCGTCGATGGGGTTGATGCCGATGTCACTGCTCTGGATCGCTTTGGAGATGGGCTTGAGCATCTGACGGTCCCAGGGGGAAATGGTCAGGATGCGGGCTTCGGCCACAGCCACCGCCGCGATCTGGTTGATGGGCGTAGGGCTGCCGTAATAGTCCACCGTGACTTTGTCCAGAACGGCGGGGTTGGCACGGCCCGCGCGGATCGCGCCCAGTTCCCGGATCAGATGATCCACGCTGGCGTTCATCTTTTCTTCATAGGGTTTCGTTGTGCTGCTCATGGCGATTACTCCTTATTGTAAAATCGTATTCAGGCCCGTGGTCTGCGGGCCGGAAGGTCTTATTCCCTGACAAGGGTGCCCACAGGCTGCCCCTGCAGCGCCCGGGCGATGTTGGCCGGGTCGCCCAGGTCAAACACCAGGATGGGCAGCCTGTTGTCGCGGCAGAGTGTGGCGGCGGTGGAATCCATAACTGCCAGGCGCTCGTCCAGCACGCGGGTGAAGGTCAGCGTCTCGTATTTCACCGCGTCGGGGTATTTATGGGGGTCTTTGTCGTACACGCCGTCCACCATCGTCGCTTTGAACATCGCGTCGGCGCCGATCTCCAGCGCGCGCAGCGCCGAAGCGGTGTCCGTGGAGAAGATCGGGTTGCCGGTGCCGCCGCCGAACACCACGATCTGCCCGGCTTCCAGCGCGGCGATCGCCTTGTCGCTGGTAAAGACTTCCGCTACCTGCGGCATAAAGGAACTGGTCATCACCACGGCCGGCACGCCCTGCTGGCGCAGCGCGTCCTTCACGGCCAGCGCGTTCATCACAGTCGCCAGCATACCGATCTTGTCGGCGTCCATACGGTCCATTTTACCGCTGGAACGGCCGCGCCAGAAATTGCCGCCGCCCACCACGATGCCGATCTGCGCGCCCTGGTCATGCGCCGCCTTGATCCCGGCGCAGATGGAAGCGATCGTCGCCTCATCAAAACCGGCGCCCCTGGCGCCCGCGAGCGCCTCGCCGCTGACTTTGAGCAGGATGCGTTTATACTGCATTCCCATAAATTCAAACACCACCTGTCGATTCTTGCGGTCTCCCGCACCGTTCAGGCACAGTAAACCATTTTTCTTGTATAGTATTTTACAATAGTTCCGCAGTAAAGTAAAGCGCCGCGGCAAAAAAAGAGCGCCGCCCGGGCAGGCGGCGTTTCCTCTAATCTTCTTCTTCCCCGCCGGCAGGCAGCACCGGCCGCAATTCCCGCAGAAAGTACCGGCGGCGCGTTTCCCGCTCTCCCCGGGCCGCGCAGGATTCCATCACGATCTCGTCCAGGTCCACTACGCAGGGCGGCAGGGTAAAATGCACTTTCATGCCGGGCGCATCCTCCACGCGCAGCTCCCAGCCCATGGCCAGGGCATAGGCGCGGATCAGCGGCAGGCCCAGGCCGCCCTGTTCCAGCAGCCGCCCGCTCCAGCCGCGTCCCAGCAGCAGGTCCCGGGCGTCCTGCGGCAGCCCCGGGCCGTCGTCCTGGTAGCAAAAATCCCCCGGCGCACAGCGCAGGGTGACATGGACGCTGCGCCCTGCTGCCAGAGAGTTGGAAAACAGGTTTGCCAAAAGGCCGTTGAGCAGTGTCGGGTCCCCCATGGTGAACAGGGACTGCAGGCCTTCTTCCGGGCACAGTTCTACAAGCGCATCAAGTTTCTGCTGGACCGCGATCTCCTGGAAAAGCGCGCCGATCTCCCGCAGTTGTTCCAGAAGGTCCATGGGCTGGGGGACGCAGACGTCCTGCAGCACCGGGGCGATCGCCGCATCCGCGGCATGTTCCCCCAGGCGGCGCAGCAGCAGAAGCTGCTCGCCGACCTGCTGCAGCAGCGGATGCAGATCGTCATACTTTGCGGGCGTCACGCTGTGCGCAATGTTGTCGTCGAGCACTTCGAGTGCATTTTCCAACAAATGGAAAGCGCTCTGGAACCGCCCGTGCAGCCCCCCGCGCAGCACCGCGGACAGTTCTTCGTTCGCCTGCATGATGTTCCCCTTTCTGTGTATTTGCAGCTTTTACCATGCCGATTCCTGCCGGAGCAGTTCCAGCAGGACCCGTACCAATTTTCCGTTGGGCAGGACGGCCTCATCCTCCAGCCCGCAGCGGCGGCACAAATCGCGGTAAAGCGGCGTCGCCTGCCGCTGCATCTTGTGGGACAACCGGGCGACGGCGGCCGCCACGCTGCCTTCCTGCGTATCAAATTCCTGCGCCACGAACTGGTACAGGGTCACCAGCGGCAACGGCCGTTCCGCCGTCAGCGCGCATACCAGCATCTCTTCCAGATAATCGCATCCGCTCAGGGCCGGGTCGGCGTGCATGCGCTGCAGGTACCGCCGGCAGCAGTTGCGGGCGCGGTACAGGCGGTACTGGTCCGCCCCGGCGCCCAGCAGATAGATCTGATCGAACAGATCCCGCATCCGATATGGTTTCAGAAGGATCTGGCAGTTCCCCAGCGCCTGCAGCGCAGGGTGTGCGGACGTGCGCCCCGGCGCCGGCGCCGTCAGGAGCAGCGCCGGTTCCGGGTCCAGGTGCAGCGCACGGATCTCTTCCATCAGGGAATGGACGCCGCCTTCCAGCATGCCGTCCAGTACGATGACCTGCGGATGCAACCCGCGGCGCAGCTGTTCCAGCAGTTCCCGCCCGCTGCGCAGGATGGCCGCGGCGTGGATCTCGCTGTGGGTCTGCGCATACAGACGCATGCACTCCCGCTCCAGCCGAATGCCGCTGACGAACACCGCCACCACATACAGCCCGCCGGCGGCAGAGCGTTCCTGCCCGCTTTCTTTTCCGGGGGCCATCCGGCCCCGCTCCAACGTATCCAGCATAGGGCTTACACCACACCCCCGCAAAGATCCCACAGGACATCGGGAACCTGTTCCGGAGCCACGGCGTTTTCGTACAGGTAACAGAGCAGGCGCGCCGCAAACGCCTCATCCAGCCCGCGCAGGCTGCAGGAAGCGCCCTGTGCGGAAGTGCGCCGCTCGGCTTTGAAACAAAGGGCGCCGTCTGTACGCTGCAGCGTGTAGGTGATCTGTTCCGCCTTCTGCAAGCCCTGCAACTCCGAATAATCCCGACGGTATACGGCAAGGTACTCCTGCCCTGCTTGTCCCATGGTTCTTCCATCCTTCCCTATACGAAACCTTAGTCGCGGAAAGCTGCATTGCCGCACCTTTCCACGCCAGATGTAACTATAGGGCAAACCGCCGCCGGAATCAATCCTCACGCAGCGCACGTTTTTCTATGCGTTGCGCAAAATTCGTCCTATTTTGAGTATTTTCAGGGCAAATACGCAAAATATACGCGGTTTTGATCCAAAAAGCACCGCCCCCGGACACCCGGCGGGCCTCCGGGAAAGCCCGGAACGTCCGCCGCCCTGCGCCGGTCATGCTGCGCGGCGGCGCCATATAACAACAAATCCGAACCTGTACCTGGCGTACAAAGTTCGGATCATGCTGTAATGGTGGACCTGGAGGGATTCGAACCCTTGACCTCTCGGATGCGAACCGAACGCTCTCCCAACTGAGCTACAGGCCCTCGTCTGGCGACTTGTCTATTTTATTCCATCCGGGCAGAATTGTCAAGTGGTTGCGGCAAAAAAATCAAATTGCGGAAAAGAAGACGGAAAACGGGCGCAAACAGCTCATTTTTCTGCCTTTTTTGTTTGCACAGGCCGCACAAATAGTGTATGATGGGATATATTGAAGATCGGGAGGAGTGTTTCCCTGTGAAAAAGCCATCCTTTCCCCTGCCGGGCCGGTTCAGCCAGAACCAGCTTCTGCTGATCGCCGCCGGATGCGCGGCCCTTCTGATCACGGCGGCCTGTCTTGTGGTTTTTGCGCTGGGCGGGCTGCCGGGCGCCGCCCGCCCCGACGCCACGCCGGAATCCGCCGAAAGCGCGCAGACGGCCACGCCCGAGGACGCCGCGCCGCCCCAGGCCGCCGACCAGGCTGTGCAGGAAGCCGCCGCAGGCACCGTGCTGGGCCAGACTGCCGACGCCGGGCGCAGCTATGTGGACGGAACGCTGTTCATCGGCGACTCCAACACTGCGCGGTACATGATGTACGCTGACGAGACCGGGCAGGCTTTCACCACGCTGAACAACAACATCGGTGTGGTCAGCATGGGGGCCGGGTCCATCACGACGCTGGAATGTGAGAAGTTCAAGGGTTCCTCCGCCATGTATACCATCCCGGAAGCGGTGGCCATGCTCAAACCCCAGCGCATCATCATCTGTTTTGGCACCAACAACCTGAGCGGTTCCTCCACTGACGCCACCAACTTCATCTCCTCCTATCTGAAGGGGCTGGAGGCCATTGAGACCGCCTGGCCTTACTGCGACATCATCGTCAGCGCCATTCCCCCGCTGGACAAGCAGCGGGAGAACACCAACCTGACCATGACCCAGGTGGACGCGTACAACGCGGCCCTGGTAGAGATGTGCGAGGACAACGGGTACAAGTTCCTGAACAGCAGCGAAGTGCTGCGGGACAGCGCCACCGGCTGGGCCAGGACCGACTACACCCTCTCGGACGGGGTGCACCTGTCCAAGACGGCGGTGACGGCTTACTTTGAGTACGTGCGCACCCACGCCTACATAACCGAGGACCGGCGCCCCCAGCCGCTGGGTTCCATCCCCACACCGGACGGCGTGCCCGCCAACCTGATCTCGGAGGACCCCATCGCCGTGCGCGGCGCCAAGGTCCCGCTGGAGTTCGTAGCCACCCACGGCGGCAGCCTGTCGGGCGCGACGAGCCAGCTGGTCAAGAAGGGCGGGACTTCCAGCGCCGTGACGGCCGTTCCGGCCGAGGGCTTCGTCTTTGCCGGGTGGACCTCCAGCACCGGGGCGACCTACAGCAGCGCCACCATCCAGTTCACCATGCCCGCCGACGCCAATGCGGGCGGCGTGGTGCTGACCGCCCATTTCACCCCCGACGCCCACGAGCACCAGTATGTGCTGGTGCCGGGCAGCGAGACCGCGGCCACCTGCCTGAATCCGGGTCTTGCCAAGTACGCCTGCTCCATCTGCGGGGAGGTCATCGAGAAGGAGACCCCCGCCCTGGGCCATGACTGGGACGGCGGCAGCCGGAGCGGCGACCAGATCACCTACACCTGCCGCCGCTGCGGCGAGCACAAGACCGAGACCGTGGCGCATACCCACAGCTTTGACAGTGTAGTGAGCGATACGCCTGCCACCTGCACAAATGCCGAAATCATCGTGCTGCAGTGTTCCTGCGGCGAACAGACTACGACCACCGGCCAGGGCGCGCTGGGGCACAGTTGGGATGGCGGCGTACAGAGCGGCAATCAAATCATCTACACCTGTACCCGCTGCGGCACGACCCGCACAGAAACCGTGGATATTCCTTCGGAATCCACACCAAGCTCGAGCGAGGATACCAGTTCGTCCAGTTCGGAGGGATCGTCGTCCAGTTCGGAGGAATCTTCGTCCAGTTCCAGCAGTTCCTCCTCCAGTTCTGAAGGATCTTCGTCCAGTTCTCAAAGTTCTTCTTCCGAATCCTCTTCGGTATCCGTGTCCAGTTCGAGTCCTTCTGAAAACACATTGGACACATCCGAGCAAACGGGAAGTTGATTTCCGCTCCCCTGCAACTTTGCAAAGACCGCCCCGCACCGGGGCGGCCTTTGCCTTGCCGGTCCACCCGGCAAAAGATCAATGAAAAGTGAGGAATCCGTTCATGACCAAGCAAAAAGGCGGCAAAAAGCTGCTGCGGCGTTTTCTGCCCTACCTGATGAAGTACAAAGGCATCCTGTTTTTCGATCTGTTCTGCGCGGCGCTGACCACCCTGTGCGACATCGTGCTGCCCAAGATCATGGGCTCGCTGACCGACGCGGCCTCCGGCCAGGCCGCCGCGCTGACGGTGCAGGCCGTGCTGCGGCTGGCCGCGCTCTACTTCGTGCTGCGCATCATCGACGGCGCGGCCAGCTATTTCATGTCCGGCATCGGGCACATCATGGGCGTACACATCGAGACCGACATGCGCCGCGACGCTTTCGACCATCTGCTGCGGCTGGACCATACCTACTACAACAACACCAAGGTCGGCCAGATCATGGGCCGCATCACCAACGACCTGTTCGACGTGACTGAGTTCGCCCACCACTGCCCTGAAGAATTCTTCATTGCCTTCATCAAGATCACGGCGTCCTTTTTTATTCTGTGTCAGGCCAGCGTGCCGCTGACCCTCGTCGTTTTTGCCTGCGTGCCGCTGATGGGCGTGGTCTCGGTGTATCTGAACCTGAAACTCCGCGCCCGGTTCCGGCAGCAGCGGTTCCAGATCGGCGAGCTGAACGCCACCATCGAGGACAGCCTGCTGGGCCAGCGGGTGGTAAAGGCTTTTGCCGCCGAGGAGCAGGAACGGGAAAAATTTGCCGAGGGCAACCACGCGTTTGAGAATATCAAGACGCTGACCTACCACGCCATGGCGGCGTTCAACACCTCCACCCGGCTGTTCGACGGCCTGATGTACCTGGTGGTCATCCTGGCGGGCGGTCTGGCCCTGGTCTACGGCGCCATCCAGACCGGCGATCTGGTGGCCTATGTGCTCTATGTATCGACGCTGATCGCCACCATCCGCCGGATCGTGGAATTTGCCGAGCAGTTCCAGCGGGGCATGACCGGCATCGAGCGCTTTCTCGAGATCATGGACACGCCGGTGGCCATCACCGACGCCCCTGACGCCAAGCCGCTGACGGTGCGCAATGGCGAGATCGAGTTCCAGGACGTGAGCTTTGAGTACCCCGACGACCACAACCAGGTGCTGCGCCATGTGGACCTGCACATCCGTCCCGGCGAAAGCCTGGCGCTGGTCGGGCCTTCGGGCGGCGGCAAGACCACCCTGTGCAACCTGATCCCCCGCTTCTATGACGTGACCGAGGGGCGCATCCTCATCGACGGGCAGAACATCCGCGACGTGACGCTGCACAGCCTGCGGGACGCCATCGGCGTGGTGCAGCAGGACGTTTACCTGTTCAGCGGCACGGTGGCCGAGAACATCGCCTACGGCAAGCCCGGCGCCACGCAGGAAGAGATCGAAGAAGCCGCCCGGCTGGCCGGGGCCGACGGCTTTATCCGCGCGCTGAAAGACGGCTACCAGACCTATGTGGGTGAACGCGGCGTCAAACTCAGCGGCGGCCAGAAGCAGCGCATCGCCATTGCGCGGGTGTTCCTG
>DXBF01000032.1 GCA_019116705.1 Candidatus Gemmiger avistercoris | reverse complement strand
TGCGCCTGCCTTGGCAGGCGCACGGACTTTTTTGCATATAGTCAGCGGCGGGCGGTCAGGGCACGGGCGGGCCAGCGCACCGTGAAGGTGGCCCCGCCGCCGGGGGTGTCCCGCACGGCCAGCGCCGCGCCGTGCAGGGCGGCGATCTCGGCGGCCACGGCCAGCCCCAGGCCGAAGTGGGCCTTGCCGGTACGGCTGGGGTCGCCGCGCGTGAACCGCTCAAAGATGCGCTGTTTGTCGGCGTCGGGCACGCCGGGGCCGTGGTCGGTCACGTCGATGCGCAGCCCGCCGCCTGCGGGCGCTTCGGCTTTCAGTTCCACCGGGGTCCCGGCGGGCGCATACTCAAAGGCGTTGTTCAACAGGACGGCGAACAGCTGTTCCAGCCGCCCTGCGTCGGCGTACAGTGCGGGCAGCGGCGCGTCGGGCAGGTCCAGCGTCAGGGCGTGGCCCCGCGCGCGGGCCATCGGGGCGAAACGGCCGTACAGTTCGATCAGGAAGGTGTCGGTATCCACTTCCTCCAGCGCCGTACGCCACACCCCCGCGTCGCCCCCGGCCAGGATCAGCAGGTCGTCGGTCAGCCGCGCCAGACGGTTCACTTCGGCCTCGGCGCTGTGCAGGAAGCGGGGCGCTTCGGCGGCGGTGGCGGGGTCGCGGGCCGCCTGCAGCCCGGCCTTGAGCACCGCCAGCGGGCTGCGCAGTTCATGCCCTGCGGCCGCAATGAACTCCCGCTGTTTCTGCAGCGCCTGGGCCGTGGGGCGCAGCGCGCGGCCCACCATCCAGCGGCAGGCGGCGGCCAGTACGGCGGCCCCCAGCGCCCACAGCCCCGCATACTGCCAGGCCATGGCGCGCAGGCGGGCCTGCTGGCCGCTCAAGTCCCGGATGATGTAGACCACCGCGGCGCTGCGGGCCTGCCCGTGGGGCAGCACCAGCGCCGTGCAGTCGTACACGCCCCGCAGGCCGGAGGCTTGCAGCGCAAAACTCACCCGCTGGCGGCGGAGCCGCGCCGGGTCCAGGCCGGCGCCGGCGGCCTGCGTTTTGGCAAGGCCGATCAGCGCGCCGCGGTCATCCTGCGGGCGCCAGCCGCCGGGGAAGGCCAGCGGCTGGCCGTTGTCCTCCAGATACAGCACCAGCTGCCCGGCGGATTCCTGGCGGGCCAGCCAGCTGTCCCGCACAAGGCCGTCTTCGGTCACAGCGTCCTCCACGGCGGTCACGGTGTTGGCGAACAGCAGGTCCGCCCCGGCGGTGTATTCGCTGCCCGCCATGCGGCAGGTCACGGCCAGCGCCGCCGCCAGTACGGCGGCCGTCAGCAGGCCGAACAGCGCCGTCAGCCGCCGCCGCAGCCGCTCAAGCATGGCCCGCCTCCCCGGGCGCGCCGCCGGGGTCCAGCCGGTAGCCCGCGCCCCGCACCGTGCGGATCACCGCCCGGCTGCCCACCGCCGCCAGCCTGCGGCGCACAAAGCGGATGTAACTGTCCAGGCTGGCGTCCTCCACCCCGGCGTCCGCGCCCCACACGCTGCCCAGCAGCAGCGCGCGCCCCCGCAGCAGCCCCGGCGCGCGGCAGAACACCGCCAGCAGGTCGCATTCCCGGCGGCTCACGGTCACGGTGGCGGCGGGGCCGGTCAGCGTCAGCTGGGCGGTGTCCAGCGTCAGGTCCCCGCAGGCCAGCCGGTGGGCCGCGCCGTTCAGTTCCGCCGGACGGCGCACCAGCGCCCGCAGCCGGGCCAGCAGCTCCCGGGTGTCGAAAGGCTTGGTCAGGTAATCGTCGGCTCCGGCGTCCAGCCCGTCCACCCGGTCGCCCACCCGGCCCAGGGCCGTCAGCATCAGCACCGGGGCTGTCACCCCGGCGCTTCGGGCCTGGTGCAGCAGCTGCAGGCCGTCCAGTTCGGGCAGCATCCGGTCCAGGATGCAGGCGTCGTAGCAGCCGGTCTTGAGCAGCGCCAGCCCGTCGGCCCCGCTGTGGCAGCAATCCGAGGCGAACCCCGCCGCCTGCAGCGAGGGCTGCAAGACCCGGCAGAGGGCTTCGTCGTCTTCGATCAGTAAGATCCGCATGGTTCCTCCTTGTTTTTCTGGCAGATACCTACAGTATACACCAAAAATCTGAAAGAAAACTGAAAAAATCCGGCCGTGAAGGTATAAAAATATCCCCACCGGCGGGCACTGCGCCCGCAGGCGCGTTTCGGAGGCCAACCGGGCGCAGGGCCCGGCTCTCAGGGCGGAGATGTGCCGGCGGTGGAGATGCCCGCAGGGAATTTTGGCCCCAAATCGTGTGCGGGGCGCGAGCGCCGAGTGCGCGTGCCGCCCTCTTTGAAGCGCTCCTTTCATGTTTTTTTCAGCTTGGGCTGGTACAATGGCCGTATTCCGCAAAACCTGACCTATGGAGGTAGTCCCATGAACACAGCCACACGCATCCTGTCCGCCCTGCTGGCCGGGGCGGCGCTTCTCTCCCTCTCCGCCTGCAGCGGCGGGGAAACGGCTTCCGGCGGCAGCAGCGGCAGCACCGCCGCCTCCGCCGCCGAGGCAGTCCCCCAGGGCCGCTGGGTGGAGCAGGAGGCCACGGGCATCCCCGCCGACGTCTCCCTCACCGGCGCGCCCGCCGCCCTCGCCGACGGCACCCTGGTGGCCTACGGCCAGCAGGGCGGCGGCAGCGGCAGCGCGGACTACCACACCGTCCGGCTGACCTCCGCCGATGGCGGCGCTACCTGGCAGTGCGAGACCCCCGCCTGGGCCGCCGACACCGGCGTGCTGGTGACCTGGGCCGTGCGGCCCGACGGCACCGCCGTATTCACCACCGTGGACGGCGCCTCCTGGCGGGTAGACCCCGACGGCGCCGTGACGCAGCTGGACCTGCTGGAAGTAGCCACCAACGCGGTGATGATCGACCAGATGTGCTTTCTGGCCGACGGCACCCTGGCCGTGCTGCCCGCCGCCGGCGGCGGCAACATGACGGAGGGCGAGGGCCTGCCGGGGGCGTTCTTCTTCTATGACGTGGACGCCGCCCAGGTCAAGGCCTGGGTGCAGACCCCCGGCGGCGACGGCGCCGTCGGCTGGGCCAGCGCCGGTGTGGATGAGGACGGCAGCGTGACCTACTTCGGCGCCAACGACATCCCCGAGATCCTGCCCGGTCAGGACGCCGACGGCACCGTTTTCGCCTACTACCTGACGGTGGCCGGGGACCTCTGCCGCGCCGATCTGGACGGCGCCACCTCCACCGTGGCAACGCGGTTCCTGGAGAACGCCTATGTCCCCGTCACGGTGGACGCGGAGGGCGCGATCTGCTACCTGGACAGCACCGGCCTCTACCGCCAGGTGCCCGGCGGCGGCCTGACCGAGCAGGTGCTGGCGGGCAGCGGCATGACCTTCTCGCTGGAGAGCTGGTACCTTGGCAGCATCAGCTGCGCCCCCGACGGCAGCTACCTGGCGGTGCTGCTGAACATGGGGGAGGACATCTGCAAGCTCTACCGCTACGCCTTTGACGAGAGCCTCTCCGCCCCCACCGAGACGCTGGAAGTCTGGAGCCTCAACGAGAACAGCACCATGCGGGCGGCGATCCAGGCCTTTGCCCAGCAACACCCCGAGTGCGCGGTGGAGTATGAGCCGGTGCTCACTGGCGACACCGGCCTGACGGCGGAGGACGCCCTGCGCACGCTGAACACCGAACTGCTGGCCGGGGACGGCCCCGACGTGCTGGTGCTGGACGGCGCCGACGCCGAGACCTTTGCCGCCAGCGGCCTGCTGGCGGACCTTTCCGCCGTGGCCGAAGGGGCGGACCTCTACGACTTTGTGGCCGCGGGCTACACCGGCGCGGACGGCACGGTGCCGATGCTGCCGGGCCGGTTCTCGGTGCCGGTGATGTGCGGCGCGGCGGGCTCGCTGGACGGGGTCACCACCCTGGACGACGTGGCCGCCCTGGTGGCGCAGCGCCCCGCCCGCCCCGGCGCCGACGACTGGACCGCCCTCGAGGAAGACCAGCGCTATGCCCTGGCCTTTGACAACGTGGAGAGCCTCGTCAAATTCGCCCTGCAGACCTCCCAGCCCGCCCTGCTCACCGATACCGGCCTGGACGAAGCGGCCCTCGACGACCTGCTGGCCTTCGTGCAGGCGGTGGGGGACCACTACGGCATGGGCAACTGGCCCCAGCAGATGTTCGCCAGTGGTTCCATGGGCAACTTTGGCGGCGTGGACGCCATCAGCTGGGAACCCGGCATGGCCGAGTATGCCCTGGCCCACCGGGCGGTGTTCGGCTTTGGCGCCATGACCTCGCCCACCTGGCTGGCAGCCAACGACCCCGAGGGGGAGGCCGGGGGCCAGACGATCCTGCAGCCGGGGCTTTCCACCGGCGTGTGGACCCCCGCCTGCCTGACGGCGGTCAGCGCCGCCAGCGGCCGGCAGGAACTGGCCTTTGACCTGGTGGCCGCCCTGCTCAGCGAGGGGGTCCAGGGCAGCTACCAGAACGACGGCATGCCGGTGACGCAGGCCGGTATGGCCGCCACCCTGGAGCGCAACCGGGAAGAGATGGAGGGTCACGGCTACACCGGCGGTCTGGACGAGGTGCTGGCCCCGCTGACCACCCCGGTGCAGCTGGATGACGCGCTGTTCACCAGCCTGATGGCCCACTGTCAGGCCATGTTACAGGGCAGCGAAACGGCAGACCAGGCGGCGGCCGGGGTGCAGCAGGACCTGGCCCTGCGCTTTGCCGAGCGGCAATGAACCGCCGCCCGTTGCCCGCCCTGCCCCCGGCCCCGCGCAAACGGCGCGCCCGCCCCGGGCGGGAAGGCCGGACCGCGGCCCTCTTTCTGCTGCCCAGTCTGCTGGGCACGGCGGTCTTTGTGCTGCTGCCTTTTGCCGAGACCGTGCGCCGCAGCTTTTTTGACGGGCTGGGCCGCAGCTTCACGGGCCTTGCCAACTACCGCTCGGTGCTGCAAAACGGCGCGTTCCGGCTGGCGGCGGGCAATACGGCCCGCTTCCTGTGTACCTGCGTGCCCGTGCTGCTGCTGGTCAGCCTGGGGCTGGCGCTGGGCGTGCGCGCGGTGGGCCGCCGCCGGGACGGCCGCCCCACCGTGCGGGGCAATGTGTTCCGCACCAGTTTCCTTTTGCCCATGGCCATCCCGGTGGCCAGCATCGTGGTGCTGTGGCAGGCGCTGTTCGCCCAGAACGGGCTGGTCAACGGGGCGCTGCAGGCCCTGGGCGCGCAGCCGGTGGATTTTATGGGCACCGGCGCGGCCTTCTGGGTGCTGGTCTTTACCTATGTGTGGAAAAACAGCGGCTACGATATGATCCTCTGGCTGGCCGGGCTGGACGGTATCCCCGGCGAGTTGTACGAAGCCGCCGCCGTGGACGGCGCCAACGCCCGGCAGCAGTTTTTCTGGATCACGCTGCCCAACCTGCTGCCCACGCTGGCGCTGGTGGGGGTGCTCAGCCTGCTGAACAGCTTCAAAGCCTTCCGGGAAGCCTTCCTGGTGGGCGGGGCCTACCCCCACGAGAGCATGTACCTTTTGCAGCATCTGTTCAACAACTGGTTCCTCTCCCTCGATCTGCCGCGGCTCACGGCCGCCGCCGTCCTCACGGCGCTGGCGATCTCGGGCCTGATCCTGGCGCTGCAGCGCTTCTGGACAAAGGGCGAGTAAGAGGGAAAAGGGACGTTCCTGCGCGTATCCGCCGCTTCCTTCTGGCTGCGGCGCTTGTCAATAAAGCGGGGGCTGGCCCCCTGCGCCCGAAAGGAGTTTTTGCCATGCAGTTCTGTTTCCCGCTTGCCGCCGCGCTGGCCTGCGTCCTGTTTCTGGCCGCCTGCACCGAACCGCCGCCGTCGCCGGGATCTTTGCCGTCGCCGCCGCATTCCTCCGCTGCCGCCGCGCCGGAAGCGGCGTCCGCCCCGGCGGCCCCTGCGCCGGAAAGTTCCGGCAGCCGGACGGACGGCGGTTTTGACCCCGCCGCGGCGGACTACCGCGGCAACATCACCGAAGTCACCGACACCGGCTTCCTGCTGAACCCCGCAGTGGTGACCGGCGCAGGCGGCGCGGGGGCCATGGCTTCGGCCGGGGGCGGCGACACAGAAATGACCGTCCTCTGCGGTGAAAAGACCGAATACCTGGCGATCTATGCGGATCACGCGGGCAACGCCCGCCAGGAACCGGGCGACGCGGGGCTGATCGCGCCAGGGGCGTTCGTCTACCTGACCGGCAGCCGGACGGACGGCGGTTTTGCCGCGGACGCCGTGGCCGTCCTCAACCCATGAGGCGGGGGCTGCCCAGGGCCGCCCTGACCGCCCTGCTGGGGCTGGCGGCGCTGACGGTGTGGTGGCCGCTGTGGTTCCTGCTGTTCGGCGCCCTGACCCCCGCCGACGAACTGGCCGCCACCATCGGCCCCGCGCTGGGGCAGGGGGCCGGGCAGGCCCGGTGGCAGCTGCTGCCCAGCTGGCCCACCCTGCAGCCGCTGGCCGGGCTGCTGCTGGACACCCCGCAGTTTTTCGCCATGTTCTGGAACAGCTGCATCCAGGTGTTCCCCCAGCTGGCCGGGCAGCTGTGCTTCGGCGCGCCCGCGGCGTGGGCACTGTCCCGCCTGCGGTTCCGGGGCCGCCGGGGGCTGATGGGCCTGTACATCCTGCTCATGCTGCTGCCCTTCCAGGTCACGATGGTGCCCAACTATCTGGTGCTGGATGGCCTGGGCCTGATGGACACCCACTGGGCGCTGATCCTGCCGGGGTGCTTCTCGGCCTTCGCGGTGTTCGTCATGGCCCGCGGGTTCGACGCCGTGCCGCGCCCCCTGCTGGAAGCCGCCGCCATCGACGGCGCAGGCCCGGTGCGCACCTTTTGGCGCATCGGGCTGCCGCTGGGCGCGCCGGGAATCCTGTCGGCGCTGGTGCTGGGTTTTCTGGAAGGCTGGAACGCCATCGAACAGCCCATGACCTTCTTGAAAGACCCTGCCCGCTGGCCGCTGGCCCTCTACCTGGCCTCCGCCGACGGGGCTGACCTGGCCGCCGCCATGGCTGCCAGCCTGCTCATGCTGGCCCCCGCCGTGCTGATCTTCCGTTTCGGCCAGCCCTATCTCGAACTGGGCATCCAGGCCAGCGGGCTGAAAGAATAGCGACGGTCAAAAGGGGACACAGTCGCGCACGGCGGTGCCTAACGCTCCTGTTTCCCCTCTTTGAAATCCTCTTCGACAAAATTTTGCCCAAAACCGCGCACTCGGCCCGATGGGTCTCGCACACAATTTTAGGCAAAATTTCCCTGGCGGTGTCCCCATCGTCGGCACATGTCCGCCGATGGGGACGGTTTTGAAAATTACGTCCGCTTATTGCCGATGGGGACAGTTTTGAAATCTGCGTCTGCTTTAGTAGAAAAGGAAGTCCTATGAAGCGTTTTTCCTTTGTTGGGCGGCTGCGCGACGGCTGGAACGCCTGGCGCGCCGCCGACCCCGCCCAGGCCCGCCGGCTTGCCGCGGTGGGCAGGTTTTTTGCCGCCATGCTGGTGCTCACGCTGGCGGCGCGGGGCGTCGCCGGGGCCAGTATGCCCCGGGTCACGGTGGGGCAGGCCGCGGGCGGGTCCATCACCCGCAGCGCCACCGCCGCCGGGACCATCGGCGCACGGCAGGGCGCGCCGATGACCGTGCCCGAGGGGCTGCTGGTCACCGGGACGCTGGCCGCCGTGGGGCAGACCCTGCACGCCGGGGACCCGGTGGCCGCTTTTGACTCCGCGGGGCTGGCCCAGGCCCTGGCCGAGCAGCAGGCCCAGGTGCGCCAGTTGGAAGTCGCCTGCGCCCAGCAGCAAAAAGGCGAGAACGCCGACGGCTTTGCCTTGCAGCAGGCCCAGGAACAGCTGGACCGCGCCTATGCCGAAGTGCACGAGACCTGGCAGGAGGGGCAGGCGGATGTGGAAAAGGCCCGGGCCGCCGTGGACGAAGCCCGCCGCCGCTACAACGACCTGAACGGGCAAAGCGCCGCCACCCCCGAGAGCGCCGAGGCCGAACGGCAGCAGGAACTGGCCGCTGCCGAAGCGGAACTGGAAGCCGCCGAAGCCGCGCTGGAACAGGCCCAAAAGACAGCCGACGCCAACAACGAGGCCGCCGCCAACGCTGCCCAGAGCCAGGAGGACGCCCGCAACAGCGCGGCCCACAGCTATGCCCGGGCCGCCGAAGACGCCGCCGACGCCACCGCCGCCAGCCAGGCCCAGGCCGGGGTGACCGCCGCCCAGCTGAACGCCGCCCGCATCCGGCTGGAGGCGCTGCAGGCCCTGGCGGACAACGGCGGGGTGCTGGCCGCGCCGCGGGACGGTATCCTGACCCAGCTGGACCTGACCCCCGGGCAGGACAGCACGCCGGTGGCGGGGCTGCTGGCCGAAGCCGGCGCGCCCCGCATGCTGGAATTTGCACTGGACGAAGAAGCCGCCAAACTGGCAGCGGTGGGCACGCAGGTCACGGTCAACCAGAACGGCCGCAGCGTGCAGGCGGCCATCGCCGCCCTGACGCCCCGCGAGGACGGCGGGATGGACGCGACCCTGCCCCTGCAGGCCGGGGACTGGGCCGAGGGCGGGGCCACGGTGGAACTGAAACTCAACGCCGGGCAATACGCCCAGTGCCTGCCCGCCACCGCCATCCAGCAGGACGAAAACGGTACTTTTGTGTATCTGGTGGAACAGCGCTCCACGCTGCTGGGGCAGCAGAACGTGCTGGTGCGGCTGGGCGTGACCGTGCTGGCCCAGGGGGACGGCATGGCCGCCGTGGCTGAAAGCCTGACCGGGCCGGTCGTCACCGGGGCCGACAAGCCCCTGGCCGCGGGCGACTGGGTCCGGGTGGACGCATGAAGGCGCGGTGGATGCCGGTCCTGGGCGGGGCGCTTACGGCGCTGGCCGTCTGGGGCCTGTTCACACTGTCCGCCGCGCTGCCTGCCGGGGGCTACGGCCTGCGCTTTGCCGAACCGCTGGCCGCCGCCCAGGCGCAGGCGCTGGAACAGGCCGCCGCGCAGCAGGGCGTTGACCTGGCCCTCTGGCGGGAGGAGGACGCCCGCCTGACCACGCCCCTGGGCCGCAGCGCCGGCGTCCGGCTGGTATATACCACGGGCAGCCCTGCCCTGTGCTTCCCGGTGGAATATGTGCGCGGCACCGCCCCCGGCGCAGCCCAGGCCGACGGCTGCGCGGTGAGCACGGCGCTGGCCGATGCGCTGTTTGGCAGCCGGGACGTTACCGGCCTGACGCTGGATCTGCCCGGCGGGGCGCGCACCATCACCGGCGTGCTGCAGGGGGAGGCCCCCCTGGCCCTCTGTCCGGCAGGCTCCGGCGCGGGCTGGACCGGGGCGGAACTGGGGCGGGTGCCTTCCGGCGACCCCCGGGGCGCGGCGCGGCAGCTTTTGCAGAGCGCCGGGTTGGGGCAGGGGGCGCAGTACCTGCCCTACGGCACGCTCAAAGGCATATTGGCGGCGCTGGGCTGGCTGCCGGTGGCGGCGGCCGCCCTGCTGCTGGCCGTGCGGCTCTGGCAAAGCCTGCCCCTGCGGCGCGGCGGACGCGCGCTGGCCGGGTTCGCCCTGGCCCTGGCGCTGGCGCTGGCCCTGCCCGCCCTGCTGGGGGCGCTGCCCCGCTGGCTGATCCCCGGCCGCTGGGCGGACGCCGCATTCTGGCACGGCCTGGGCGATACGCTGGCCGAAACGCTGAACACCTTTCTCCACCTGCCAGGCACCGCCCGGGACGGCCTGCTGGCCCGCACCCTGCTGGGGGCCGCCGCCTGCCTGGCGGCGCTTCCGGCCGGCCTGCTGCTGGCTTTTGCCGCGGCCCGCAAACAGAACCGATAAAGCCTGCCGCCGGGGCGCAGAACGCGCCCCGGCGGCAGGCTTGCCTATCAGGCCGTCACATCTTCAAACTGGCTGTTGTACAGTTCGGCGTAGAAGCCGCCCTTCGCCAGCAGTTCCTCGTGCCGGCCCTGCTCCACGATGTCGCCGTCGCGCATGACCAGGATCAGGTCGGCGTCCCGGATCGTCGAGAGCCGGTGGGCGATGACAAAGCTGGTGCGGCCGCGCATCAGGTTGTCCATGGCGGTCTGGATGCGCTGCTCGGTGCGGGTGTCCACCGAACTGGTGGCCTCGTCCAGAATCAGGATCTTGTTGTCCGCCAGGATGGCCCGGGCAATGGTCAGCAGCTGCTTCTGGCCCTGGCTGACGTTGGAGGCGTCCTCGTTCAGTTCCATCTGGTAGCCGCCGGGCAGCGTGCGGATGAAGTGGTCCACGTTGGCGGCCCTGGCCGCGGCGATGACCTCCTCGTCGGTGGCGTCCAGGCGGCCGTAGCGGATGTTCTCCATGATGGTGCCCTGGAACAGCCAGGTGTCCTGCAGCACCATGCCGAAGCCTTCCCGCAGGTCGCTGCGGTCAAAGTCCCTGACGTTGCGGCCGCTCAGGGTGATGGAGCCGCTGTCCACATCGTAGAAGCGCATCAGCAGCTTGACCATGGTGGTCTTGCCCGCGCCGGTGGGGCCTACGATGGCCACCTTCTGGCCCGGCTCCACATGGCAGCTGAAATCGTGGATGACCGTTTTTTCCGGCGTGTAGCCGAACCGCACATGGTCGAAGTCCACATGGCCGTCGATGAGGGAGGAATCCGCACGGCGGGCCGGGTCGGCTTTCTGGTCCTCCTCGGGCTCGGCCAGGAACTCGAACACCCGCTCGGCGGCGGCCGCCATGCTCTGCAGCATGTTGGAGACCTGCGCCAGCTGCTGGATGGGCTGGGTGAAGTTCCGAACATACTGGATGAAGGCCTGGATCTCGCCGATGGTGATGACGCCCCGCACCGCAAAGATGCTGCCCGCCACGGCCACGGCCACGTAGCCCAGGTTGCCCACAAAGTTCATCACCGGCATCATCAGGCCGGAGAGGAACTGGCTTTTCCAGGCGGATTCGTAGAGCTTGTCGTTGGCTTTGCCGAACTCCGCCAGGGCGGCGTCCTCCCGGTTGAAAGCCTGGATCACGTTGTGGCCGGAGTAGACCTCCTCCACCTGGCCGTTCACGTCGCCCAGGTATTTCTGCTGGGCGCGGAAGTATTTCTGGCTGAACTTTACCACCAGCGAGACCAGCAGCACGCTCACCGGCAGGATCAGCAGGGCGATCAGCGTCATCACCGGGCTGATGGAGAGCATCATGATCAGCACGCCGATCATGGTGGTGATGCTGGTGATGAGGGTGGTGATGCTCTGGTTCAGGCTCTGGCCCAGGGTGTCCACGTCGTTGGTGATGCGGCTGAGCACCTCGCCCACCGTGCGTTTCTCAAAGTAAGCCAGGGGCAGGCGGTCGATCTTCTCGCTGATCTGGCGGCGCAGGTCGTAGCACAGCCGCTGGGACACGCCGCTCATCAGCCAGCCCTGCACGAAGCTGAACGCCGCCGAAAGCAGATACATCCCCAGCAGCACCAGCAGCACCTTGCCGATGAACGCA
The DNA here is from genome assembly GCA_019116705.1 of Candidatus Gemmiger avistercoris. Classification (GTDB taxonomy): domain Bacteria; phylum Bacillota; class Clostridia; order Oscillospirales; family Ruminococcaceae; genus Gemmiger; species Gemmiger avistercoris. The sequence continues at coordinate 5,415 of DXBF01000032.1, read as the reverse complement.
AAGTCGATGCCGCCGGTGCCGGTGATCATGGCCAGCCAGCCGTTGGCCAGCGCCGTGGTGGCTTCGGCCAGGATGCGCGGCCCGGCGATGTTGAACAGGGTGGAAAGGGCGGCAAACGCCAGCACCGCAAAGAAGGCGGCGCGGAATTTGCCCAGCGTGCCCAGCAGGCGGCGCAGGGTGCCGGTAAAATCCCGGGGTTTTTCGCCGGGTACTCTTCGGATGGGCGGCATCAGACGTCGCCTCCTTTCGTGGATGTTTCGGCCATGGCCAGGTCGCGCTCGCTCAGCTGGCTTTTGGCGATCTCCCGGTATTCGGGGCAATGGGCCAGCAGTTCGGCGTGGCGGCCCCGGCCCACGATGCGCCCTTCGTCCAGCACCAAAATCTGGTCGGCGTGGAGCACCGTGGAGATGCGCTGCGCCACGATGATCACGGTGGCGTCGCCGGTCTTTTCGGCCAGCGCGCGGCGCAAAGCGGCGTCGGTCTTGTAGTCCAGCGCCGAGAAACTGTCGTCGAACAGGTAGACGCGCGGGTTTTTGGCGATAGCGCGGGCGATGGAGAGCCGCTGCTTCTGCCCGCCGGACACGTTGGTGCCGCCCTGGGCGATGGGGCTTTCGTACCCGTCGGGCTTGGCCGCGATGAACTCGGCGGCCTGGGCGATGGCGGCGGCCTGTTCCATGGCCGCGTCGGGGATGGCGTCGCCGCCGAACTTCAGGTTAGAGGCGATGGTGCCCGAGAAGAGCACCCCTTTCTGGGGCACGTAACCCAGCTGGGCGCGCAGCGTCTCCTGGGGCATGGCGCGCAGGTCCACGCCGTCCAGCGTGATGGAACCGCCGCTCACGTCATAGAAGCGGGGGATCAGGTTCAGCAGGGTGGACTTGCCGCAGCCGGTGGAGCCGATGATGGCGGTGGTCTGGCCCGGCTTGGCGGTGAAGGTGATGTCCTCCAGCACGTTGGTGTCGGCGCCGGGGAAGCGGAAGTCCACATGGTCGAACCGCACCACGCCCTGCCACTGCTTGCGGTCCAGGCCGTCCGCCTGCCGCGCCGGGGCCGGGTCCTCAATGACCGGCTCGGTGCGCAGCACTTCCTCGATGCGGTCGGCGGCCACGCCCGCGCGGGGCAGCATGATGGAGATGGCCGTCAGCATCAGGAAGGACATGACGATCTGCATGGTGTAGGTGATAAAGGCGATCAGGTCGCCCACCTGCATGCCGCCGTCCACCATGGCGTGGCCGCCGAACCAGATGATCAGCAGGCTCACGCCGTTCATGATCAGGGTCATGGCGGGCATCATGAAGGTCATGGTGCGGTTGGTGAACAGCTGGGTGCGCATCAGATCGCGGTTGGCGGCGTCGAAGCGCTGTTCCTCAAACTGCTCGCGGCTGAACGCGCGGATGGGCATGATGCCGGTCAGGATCTCGCGGCTGACCAGGTTCAGCCGGTCCACCAGCTTCTGCATGATCTTGAACTTGGGCAGGGCCACCTGCATCAGCACGAACACCAGCACCATCAGCAGCACCACCGCCAGCACGATGATCCAGGACAGCGAAGTGTCGGTGCGGGACACCCGGATGATGCCGCCGATGCCCAGGATGGGCGCGTAGATAACGATGCGCAGCAGCATCACGGCGGTCATCTGCACCTGCTGGATGTCGTTGGTGGTGCGGGTGATGAGGGACGCGGTGGAAAAACGGTCGGTCTCGGTGTTGGAAAAATGGATCACCTTGCCGAACACCTGGCGGCGCAGATCCCGGCCGATGGCCGCCGAGACGCGGGCGGCCAGAAAACCCACCGAGATGGCCGCCGCGGCCATTAGCAGGGCGATGAGCAGCATCCCGCCGCCGGTGGCGAGCAGGTAGCGCATCTGCACGTCCCCGGCCACGCCCTGGGCCTCGTATTCCAGCCGTACCAGCTGGATGGCCTGGCTGGAAGCCTGGCTCGAAAGGCCGGCGGCGCCGGGGTCGTCGGTGGTGAAGGTGCCGGAAGTGAAGGAGACCTGCTCCTTGCTGCCGAGGGTCCGGCCTATGGCCGCCACGGCGGCGTCCAGGTCCTGCGCTTCGGGCAGGGCGCTCTCCACCCCCTGGCGGTCAGCCGCCAGGGCAGCCGCGGCCTGGTACAGCAGCACATCGGGCAGCGTGAAAGCCTGTTCCAGTTCGGCACGGGCGGCTTCGGCGTCAGGGGCCAGGGTGCGCAGGCCGGTCTCGTCGGGGGCGCCGTACCACTGTTCGGCCAGGGCGGCGTCCTCGGGGCGCATCAGCGCTTCCAGCGCTTCCAGCGTCCCGACGCACACCGTGTCGGGCAGGGCGCTGTCCACACCGCCCTGCTGGATGCCCACATCCACGATGTCGGATGTGTATCCGGGCAGGGCCAGGTCGCAGCTGGCCTGCACCAGCAGCAGGGCCACCACCGCCAGGATGGTGGCCCAGTGCCGGAATAGATGGCGGAAAATGTTGAGCATGGGCTGATCTCTCCTTATCAACAGGTTGGCAGGGAAGCGCCGCTGCGCTCCGGCAGTTCCCGGCGCATGACGGCGTCCCAGCGGCGCCAGCTGTCCAGCAGGGCGGCGAATTCCGCTTCGCCCATGCGCTGGATGACGCGCTGGATGTAATCCCGCAGCAATTCCTCGGCGGCCCGGCGGGTGGCTTCGCCCGCCGGGGTCAGCCGCACCAGCGTGCGGCGGTGGTCCTCCGGGTCGGGGATGCGCTCCGCCAGCCCTGCGTCCTCCAGCTGCCGCAGCGAACGGGAGACCGCAGCGGGCAGCATGCGGGTCTGTTCCGCCAGGGCTGAGACCGGCACGGCGGCCCCGCCGCCGCGCCCGGCGGCCAGGTGCAGGCGTTCCAGCATGAAAAACTGCCCCTGGGGGCAGCGGATCTCCACCTGCTGCATGGCGCTGTGCATGGTTTTGCGCATCTGCCACAAAAGTTCAAACAGTTCGCTGATGGCCTGGCTCTGGTCCATGAGAATGCCGCCTTTCCATTGCTGCAAGATCGTACGGTAGTTATTTAACTATGGTTAAGTAACATGCCCTCTATCATACGCCGCCGCCCCGCCCGTTGCAAGGGGAAAAAGGCAGAGTTTGCTTTTTGTTTACAATTCGGCCCGCGGCGCCGCCCCGCCAGGGGCAAAAAAACAGGCCGCCCGCCGCAGCGGGGGCCTGATTCGGCAAAGGGGGTCAGCGGGCTTCCAGCGCGGCGCGCACCGTCAGCGCCAGCGGGGGATCGTTGGTGATCACATCGGCCCCCGCAGCCAGCAGCCAGCGCAGGTCGGCGGCTGCGTCCACGGTCCACACCCGCACGGCCAGGCCGCTGCCCAGGTAGGTGTGCAGAAAATCGCGCATTTTGACGTTCGGCAGGCCGGGGTGCAGCCCGCGCACGCCGTGGGCGGCGGCGTAACGCTCCACGCCGCAGATGATGTCGCTGTACAGGTAGGCCGTCTCGGCCTCGGGGGCCAGCTGGCGCACCGTCTCGATGCTGTAATGGTTGAAGGAGGACCAGATCACCCGGTCCGCCATGCCCATCTCCCGGACCAGGTCCAGGGCCTTCTGCTCGATGCCCTCGTACCAGAGCACGCCGGTCTTGAGTTCAATGTTCACCAGCAGCGGCGTGGGGCGCACCAGCGCAAGCACTTCCCGCAGGGTGGGGATGCGGGCGTCGGCAAAACCGGGCATGTGGTTGTCGGCGCACAGGGCCTGCAGCTGGGTCAGGGTGTGGTCCCGCACCAGCCCCGTGCCGTCGGTGGTGCGGTCCAGTTCCTCGTCGTGGATGACCACCAGCTCCCCGTCTTGGGAAAGGTGCACGTCCAGTTCAATGCCGTCGGCCCCCTGCGCCGCCGCCAGGGCGAAGGCGGGCAGGGTGTTCTCGGGTGCGTAATGGCTGGCGCCGCGATGGGCGAATACTTTACAGGGGTTCATGGGGGCCTCCTTGCAGGTTTTTGTCATACCCCTACCATAGTACTTTTTTGTGCGTTTGTCCATAGCCGTTTGGCGGCAAAAGATGCCGGGACGGTTGAGTTTGCGCCCCGGATGTGGTATGCTGGAAGGCAGAACGATGCGGCGGCCTGCTGCCCCGCGAAAAGGAGGGTTTGCCATGAATGTACTGATCTCTTCCCGGGACTATGACTACCATACGCTGCTCAAAGTGGCGGAGATGGCGGGTCTGGCCGGCATCGTGGGGTTCCATGCGGCGGGGGACGACTACCTGCTTACCTTCCCCGACGGGGAGGATACCCCGCGGCTGGTGGAAGATTACAAGGCCCGCCTCAAGGACCTGGAAAACAATATCTGGATGCACTGAAACGGCAGGGAGCGGCTCCGCACGGCGGGGCCGCTCCTTTTTGCGCAGGGCCGCGGCGGGTCAGCCCACCAGCGTGCGGCGGCGGCGCAGGTAATACAGGATGCCGAAGGCGTCGGCCAGCACCCAGCCGATGGGCACCGACCACCAGATGCCCACTACGCCCACGCCGGGCAGGGCGGACAGCGCGTAGGCCAGCGCCACCCGCAGCCCCAGCGAGACGACGGTCAGCACCACGCTCATACCGGGGCGGCCCAGGGCGCGGTAGAGCCCGTACAGCAGGAACAGCACGCCGATCAGGGCATAGAAGGCGCCCTCGATATGCAGGTAGCGCACGCCCTCGGCGATGACGGGCCCCGCCGTGGCCGGGTCGTCGATAAACAGGCCCATCAGCGGCGCGGCCAGCACCCACACCAGCGCCGAGAGCGCCAGCCCGAAGGTCACGGTGGTCAGCATTGCCGTGCGGATGCCCTTCCGGATGCGGCCGGTCTTGCCTGCGCCGTAGTTCTGGGAGATGAAGATCGAGAAGGCGTTGCCGAAATCCTGCACCGGCAGGTAGGCGAAGGCGTCGATCTTGACGGCGGCGGCAAAAGCCGCCATGATGGTGGTGCCGAAGCTGTTCACCAGCCCCTGCACGGCCAGAATGCCCAGGTTCATGATGGATTGCTGCAGGCAGGTCAGCGCCGAAAAACTGAAGATCTCCTTCATGCGGGTGCGGCGCAGCCGCACGCCCGGCGCCGGGCGGATCAGTTCGGGGAAGCGCACGGCTGTGTACAGCGCGATGCCAAGGCCCGAAACATACTGGGCGATGACGGTGGCTTCCGCCGCGCCGGCCACGCCGCGCCCCAGCCCGGCCACGAACCACAGGTCCAGCACGATGTTCAGCGCCGCCGACACCGCCAGAAAGGCCAGCGGCACCACCGAGTTGCCCAGGGAGCGCAGCAGCGCCGCAAAGAAATTGTACAAAAAGATGCCCGCCAGCCCCGCAAAGATCACGGTCAGGTAGTCTTTCATCAGCGCGGTCAGTTCGGCGGGGGTGCGCAGCGCCCGGATGATCCAGTCGGTCCCCGCAAAGACCAGTATATTTAAAATAACAGTTACTGCGGCGAGCAGGGCGAAAGAGGCAAGA
>DXBF01000031.1 GCA_019116705.1 Candidatus Gemmiger avistercoris | reverse complement strand
AAGGCCGTGACCGTGGGCGGCGTGGACGCCACTTCCGACAACGTCTCCAACGGTACGTACACCCTGGCCCGCCCGTTCAACATCGTCACCAACGGTGAGCCCACCGACGCTGTGGCTGTTGACTTCATCGGCTACTGCATGAGCCCCGACGGCCAGGCCCTGGCCACCGAGGAAGGCTACATCGGCGGCGAAGGCACCGAGTTCACCTCCACCCAGCCCAGCGGCAACATCACCGTGGGCGGTTCTTCCTCCGTCACCCCGCTGATGGAGAAGCTGATCGAAGCCTACCAGGCCGTCAACCCCAACGCGACCATCGAACTGCTGACCACCGACTCCACCACCGGCGTGACCGGCGCGCTGGACGGCACCTACACCATCGGCATGGCCAGCCGTGAGCTGAAGGACGAAGAGACCTCCCAGGGCGCCCAGGCCACCGTGCTGGCCATGGACGGCATCGCGGTCGTCGTCAACCCCGCCAACCCCACCGCCGACCTGAGCGTGGATCAGATCAAGAGCATCTACACGGGCGAGACCACCGTCTGGGCGGACGTCCAGTAAGTTCCGCATCCCCCGGCGGCTGTTGCAGCAGCGACAGCCGCTTTCTTATGGTAAAAAGGACCCAACGGTTTTCATGATTGACTCCAAGGAGTGTGTATAGGAAAAATGAAAACGAAAACCTCCAAGACCCGGGAAAAGGTCATGCAGGGCGTCTTTACCGCCTGCGCCTGCATCTCGATCCTGGCCGTGGCGCTGATCTGCATCTTCCTGTTTGCCAACGGCGTGCCCACCATCTTTGAGATCGGCCCCCTGAACTTCCTGCTCGGCACCACCTGGAAGCCCGGCAACGATATCTACGGCATCCTGCCCATGATCCTCGGCTCGCTCTATGTCACGGCGGGCGCCATCATCGTGGGCGTGCCCGTCGGCCTGCTCACGGCCGTCTATATGTCCAAGTTCGCTTCCCCCCGCGTCAACAGGGTGCTGCTGCCCGCCGTGCAGCTGCTGGCGGGCATCCCCTCGGTGGTCTACGGCTTCTTCGGCATGGTGGTGCTGGTGCCCGCCGTACAGGCTATGGTCAAGAGCGACTTTTTCAAGGACGTGCTGGGCGTCAAGGGCGGCAAGGGCATGAGCCTGTTCACCGCCGCGGTGCTGCTGGGCATCATGATCCTGCCCACCATCATCACGGTGAGCAAGGCCAGCCTGGACGCCGTGCCCGCCAGCTACTACGAGGGCAGCCTGGCCCTGGGCGCCACCCATGAGCGCAGCGTCTTCTTCGCTGTGCTGCCCGCCGCCAAGAGCGGTGTGATGTCGGCGGTCATCCTCGGCATCGGCCGCGCCATCGGCGAGACCATGGCCGTGGTCATGGTCGCGGGCAACCAGACCTGGATGCCCCAGGGGCTGTTCAAAGGCCTGCGCACGATGACTTCCAACATCGTCATCGAGATGGGCTATGCCGCCGGTCTCCACCGGGAGGCCCTCATCGCCACCGGCGTCGTGCTCTTCGTTTTCATCCTTCTGATCAACCTCTGCTTCAGCATCGTGAAAGGGGGCAGCAAGAATGCCTGAGATCACCGCTGCCAAAGGGGAGGGAAGCAGCATGAGCAAAGCCAACGCCCATATGGTCTTCCCCTCCGGCAACCAGAACCGCAAGGCGGCCCGCATCCAGGCCGCCGCCCTGCGCTGGCTGGTCCGCATCGCGGCCCTGCTCACCGCCGCCGTCCTGCTGTTCCTTATCGGCTACATCCTGGTCATGGGCATCCCCAACCTCAAGCCCAGCCTGTTTGAGTGGGAGTACAACTCCGAGAACGTCTCCCTCGTGCCTTCCCTCATCAATACGGTGCTGATGACGGCCTTCTCGCTGCTCATCGCCACGCCGCTGGGCATCTTTGCCGCCATCTGGCTGGTGGAGTATGCCCGCCGCGGCAACAGGCTGGTGCGCGTCGTGCGCATCACCACCGAGACGCTGCAGGGCATTCCCTCCATCGTCTACGGCCTGTTCGGCATGCTGTTCTTCGTCACCCAGCTGCACTGGGGCTACAGCCTGATCGCCGGCGCCTTCACGCTGTCCATCATGGTGCTGCCGGTCATCATGCGCACCACGGAGGAAGCGCTCATGGCGGTGCCGGATTCCTACCGCGAAGGCAGCTTCGGCCTGGGCGCCGGCAAGCTGCGCACGGTGTTCACCATCGTGCTGCCCAGCGCCATGCCGGGCATCCTCTCCGGCGTCATCCTGGCCATCGGCCGCATCGTGGGCGAGACCGCCGCGCTGATCTACACCGCCAGCTCGGTGGCCAAGATCCCCGAGAGCGTCTTCAGTTCCACCCGCACGCTGGCCGTGCATATGTACCTGCTCTCCAACGAGGGCCTGCATGTGGACGCCACCTACGGCACGGCCGTCGTCCTGCTGGTGCTGGTGCTGGGCATCAACTGCCTGTCCAGCTTCATCGCGGGCCGCCTGGCGAAAAAGTGATCCAATACGAACAGACAAGGGGTACTAGCGTGAACAAGTTTGAAGTCAAAAACATGGACCTGTATTACGGCAGCTTCCATGCCTTGAAAAATGTCAATATCTCGATCCCCGAAAAGGAGATCACTGCTTTCATCGGCCCTTCCGGCTGCGGCAAATCCACCTTCCTCAAGAGCCTGAACCGTATGAACGACCTGGTGGAAGGCTGCCGCATCTCCGGCGATATCCTGCTGGACGGCGTCGATATTTATAAGGACAAGATGGACGTCAACGTGCTGCGCAAGCGCGTGGGCATGGTGTTCCAGAAACCCAACCCGTTCCCCATGTCCATCTATGACAACATCGCCTACGGGCCCCGCACCCACGGCGTCCACAACAAGGCCCAGCTGGACGAGATCGTCGAGAAGAGCCTGCGCGGCGCGGCCATCTGGGACGAAGTGAAGGACCGCCTGAACAAGAGCGCCCTGGGCATGTCCGGCGGCCAGCAGCAGCGCCTGTGCATCGCCCGCGCCCTGGCCGTGGAGCCCGAGGTGCTGCTCATGGACGAACCCACTTCCGCCCTGGACCCCATCTCCACCTCCAAGGTCGAGGAACTGGCGATGGAACTCAAGGAAAACTACACCATCATCATGGTCACCCACAACATGCAGCAGGCGGCCCGTATCTCCGACAAGACGGCCTTCTTCCTGCTGGGCGAACTGGTCGAGATGGGCCCCACCGAGCAGGTCTTTGCCACGCCGGTGGACAAGCGCACCGAAGATTACATCTCCGGCCGTTTCGGTTGATGGGAAGGAGCGTACTATGTCTTTCAATATGCCTTACAGCAGCCGCAAAGTATACGATGCGGAACTGATGGAACTGGACACCATGCTGGCCCGTATGGGCCATGCGGCGGGCAACTCCATCGAGAGCGCCATGACCGCCCTGCGCACCGGCGATATCGAACTGGCCCGCAGCGTCATCGCCCGCGACAGCGAGATCGACGCTGCCGAGCATGAGATCGAACACCGCTGCCTGACGCTGTTTTTGCGCCAGCAGCCGGTGGCGGGCGACCTGCGCAAAGTCTCCACCGCGCTGAAAATGGTCACCGACATCGAGCGCATCGCCGACCAGGCCAGCGACATCGCCGAGATCACGCTGCACCTGCACCCCGAGGGCGCGCGCGGCGTGGGCGTGATGGACGCGCTGGACAAAATGGGCCAGGTCGCGCTGCACATGGTCAAGGACGCCATCGGCGCCTATGTGCAGGTGGATCTCTCGATGGCCGCCCAGGTCATCGCCAAGGACGACGACTGCGACGCCATGTTCCGCAAGATCAGCACCGAGATCGCCCAGTATATCGCCGCCCACCCCGACGACGCCGAGACCGCGCTGGATCTGTTCATGATCAGCAAGTATCTGGAGCGCCTGGGCGACCACGCCGTCAACGTGGCCGAATGGGTGGAGTTCCTCAAGACCGGCGTGCACAAGTCCCGGAAGATCGTGTGAGAGGTCAACGGGGGCAAGACGCGCACGGCAATTGCCTGACGCTCGTATTTCCCTCTTTCCGCGGCAGCGGCCGCATTTCAACTTGCCATTCCCTTATTTTCCTATACCAACCAGGACGGGGTCTGCCTTCGGGCGGGCCCCGTCCTGGCTTTTGTGCAAAAAAATGGCCGCTGCGGTTGATTCCGGCGGCGCGCTGCGCTACAATAGGGTGCATAGGATTCTGCCGTAAAAGGAGCGCTGTATCACCATGCCGCATACCGAGACCATGCTGGAAAGCAAAGAAATTTTCGCAGGGCGCGTTATCCGCGTCACGTACGACACCGTCCGCCTGGAAAACGGGAATACCAGCACCCGTGAAGTGGTGCACCACCACGGCGGCGCCTGTATCCTGCCGGTGGACGAGGCGGGCAACGTGTACCTGGTCCGCCAGTTCCGTTACGCCATCGGGGAGGAGATCTGGGAACTGCCCGCGGGCAAGCTGGAAGCCGGGGAGGACCCCTTCGAGGCTGCCAGACGGGAACTGGGCGAGGAATGCGGCCTGACCGCCGACCATTTCACCGACTTGGGGGTGGTCTACCCCACCGTGGGCTATGACAGCGAGCGGATCTACATCTGGGCCGCCACCGGCCTGCACCCGGCAGCCCAGCATCTGGACGAGGACGAGTTCCTCGACGTGGTCAAAATGCCGCTGGAAAAGGCCCTGGCCCTGGTGCTGGACGGCACCATCCGGGACAGCAAGACCCAGGTGGGGCTGATGAAATACGCCCTGCTGCGGGGCAAGGCGTGAACCGGGCCGAGGTCCTGGACCATGGCACCCGGGTGTGTACCGCGCCGAGGGCGGGCTTCGGCACCGACGCGCTGCTGCTGGCCCGCTTTGCCGCCCCGCGCCCGCGGGAACGGGCGCTGGACCTGTGCAGCGGCTGCGGCATCGTGGCGCTGGTCTGGCACGACGGCGGCCACCGCGGTCCCTGCACGGCGGTGGAACTGGACCCCGCCGCCAGCGCCCTGTGCGCGGCGTCGCTGCGGGAAAACGGCATCGGCCATATCACGCCGCTGTGCGCCGACCTGCGGGCCTTCTGCCGGACCGGGCCGGAACAGGGCCGGTACGACCTTGCCGCCTGCAACCCGCCCTACTTCACGGCGGGACCCCGCAGCCCCGACCCGGTGCGGGCCATCGCCCGCCACGCCGATACCTGCACCCTGGCCGACGCGGCGCAGGCTGCGGCCCGCGCGCTGCGGGAGGGCGGGCGCTTTGCCCTGTGCCAGCGCCCCGACCAGCTGGCGGAAGTGCTCTGCGCGCTGCGGGCCGTCCGGCTGGAACCCAAGCGGCTGGCCTTCGTGCGGCAGCGGGCGGGCCGCGTGCCGGGGCTTTTTCTGGTGGAAGCCCAAAAGGGCCGCCGCCCGGGGCTGCGGCTGGAACCCGACATCCTGATCGAAGCCGGCGCCGCCCGTTACGGAGAAACAAAGGGGGCGGCCGCCGCCCCCGGCCAAAAACAACAGTAGGAGAGTAAGTAAAATGGGACTGTTCAACATGCACTACGACCGCCCGGGCCCGGGCGTAAACCCCGACACCCCGCGCAAAAAGGGCGCGGCCCGCTTTGCGGAGGTGCTGGGGCGCGACATGCTTTCTTTCTGGTGCGCGGGCATGCTGGCGCTGCTCAGCGCGCTGCCCTTTGCGCTGGGGCTCATCCTTTCGCTGCTGACCCACGCCGTGCTGCCTATGCTGCTGGCCGGGGCGCTGGGCGGCATGATCGCCGCGCCCCAGCTGGCCGGCCTGCAGGATACCATCCTGCGCAGCCTGCGGGACGAGCCCGGCTACTGGTGGGCCACCTACCGCCAGGTGTGGAAGCGCAATCTCAAGGGTTCGCTGCTGCCGGGCGCGGTGGGCGGCCTGATCCTGGCCATGCAGATCTTTGCGGCCTGGCACCTGGGCACCGGGCAGGGCAGCCTGCTGGTGGTGCTGGTCATCGGCCTGGTGCTGCTGGGCGGCCTGGCCCAGTATCTTTTCGCGCAGGTGGCGCTGCTGGACCTGCCTTTTGCCAGCCTGCTCAAAAACGCAGTGCTGCTGTTCTTCGGCTACCTGCCGCGCACGCTGCTGGGGGTGCTGTGGCAGGGCGTGTACTGGGGGCTGGTCGTCGGTTTCTTCCCCATCAGCGCGCCGGTGCTGCTGGTCACCAGCCTCTGGCTGCCCGCGCTGCTCAGCCTGATGGCCATTTATCCGCCGCTGGAAAAGAGCTTCCACATCGAGGAGACCATCCGCAAAATGCGGGAGGACGAACTCAACGGCCGGTAAAGCCCGCCGCGCGGGCGTCCGGCGGCCCATACGAAGGAAAGTCTGCGGCTCCGCGGTGGCGGGGCCGCTTCCTTTTGCCACGTCCTTGCGCAGCGGCGGCAAAAAGGGTATAATAGCAAAATAGGCAAAGTGCAGCAAAAAGGGGGCGAACGGCGTTGAAGATCCTGCTGATCCACTGCCATTACCGGCTGCCCGGCGGCGAGGACGCCGTCTTTGCCGCCGAGCGCACGCTGCTGGAAGAGCACGGCCATACCGTGCTCACCTATGAGCGCAGCAACGGGGAAGCCGCCCGCGGCCCTGCGGGGCTGCTGCTGCCGCTGCGCGCGGTGTGGAACCGCCGCGCCGCGCGGGAGGTGGCCGCGCTCATCCGGCAGGAAGGCGTGGACGCCGTGCACATCCACAACACGCTGCTGGCCCTCAGCCCCACCGTGGTGCGGGCCGCCAAGGGCTGCGGCGTGCCGGTGGTGCAGACGCTGCACAATTTCCGGCTGTTCTGCCCCAACGGCGTGCTGCTGCGGGACGGCGCCGTGTGCGAGGACTGCCCCGCCCGCGGCCTGCAATGCGCCCTGCGCCACCGCTGCTACCGGGGCAGTCTGGCCCAGACCGCCGTGGTGGCGGCGGCCTACGCGCTGCACCGCCGCCTGGGCACCTGGCGCGGCGTGACCCTGCTGGCCCCCACCGAGTTTGACCGCGCCAAACTGCTGGAATTCAACCGCCTGCGCCCCCTGTTCGACCCTGAGCGTCTGGCCGTCAAGCCCAACCCCGTGCGGCTGCCCCGGCAGGCGGCCCTGCCCTGGGCCGCGCGGCGGGACCAGGTGGTCTTTGCAGGGCGGCTGGAGGAACTCAAGGGCCTGCGCACCGTGCTGGAAGCCTGGGCCCTGCTGGGGCCGGACGCCCCCGAACTGCTGGTGGCCGGGACGGGGCCCCTGGAAGCCTGGGCGCGGCAGCACGCGGGGCCGCGGGTGCGCATCCTGGGCCAGCTGCCGCCGGAGGAACTGGCCCGCCATATGGCCGAAAGCCGCGCCGTGGCGGCGGCCAGCCTGTGTTATGAGAGTTTCGCCCTGGTCCCCGCCGAGGCCCACGCCCTGGGCACCCCGGTGCTGGCCAGCGACCTGGGCAACGTGGGCGCTTCGGTGCGGCCCGGGGTGGACGGGCTGCGCTTCGCCCCCGGCGACGCCGCCGCCCTGGCCGCAGCCGTGCGGCAGCTGGCGGGCATGACATTCGACTGCGCGGCCATCGCCGCCGAAGCCCGGCGGCGCTACAGTGAAGAAGAAAACTACCGCGCGCTGATGCGCGCGTATGCAAAGGACCAAGCATGAACCAGCTATACCGCGCCCTGCATATGCCGCCCCGGCGGCTGCTGCGCAAAGTGATGGGCGAAAAAGAGATCTATACGGTGGCCGTGCGCCGCCGCCCTGAGGGGGCGGGGGCCGACCCCCTGCCCGCCCTGGGGGCGGAACCTTACCGGCAGCTGCCGGGGCGGGAGGGCTTCTGGTACGCCGACCCGCTGCTCTTCCACAAGGACGGCGGCCGCTGGCTCTTTGCCGAGGCCATGGACCGCGCTGCCGGCAAGGGGCGCATCGAGGTCTGCGAACTGGCCGCCGACGGCACGGCCGGACCCTGGCAGGTGGCGCTGGAAGAGGCGTTCCACCTGTCCTTCCCGATGGTTTTCAGCTGGAACGATGCGATCTGGATGATCCCCGAGAGCGGCGCCGACCACAGCCTGCGCCTTTACCGCTGCCGCGAGTTCCCCACCGGCTGGGAACTGGTCCAGCGGTTTGCCGTGGACGGGGAACTCTGCGACGCCATCCTGGTAGACCGCACCCCCGAGGCGCTGACGCTGCTGTGCAGCGAGACAAAGCCCGACAACCAGCTTTTTGTGCGCTACCGCCGCTGCACCCTGCGGCGGGCCGCCGCGCCCGGGCCGCAGCTGCCGGGGACCGAGCCGGCCCCCGCGCCCGAAGGCCCCTTTGAACTGCTGCCCGACGAGGCGTTCAACCTGCAGCACCGAACGTTTGACCTGACCAGCCGCAACGCCGGGCCGCTGTTTTTGCTGGGGGAACAGGTCGTCCGCCCCACCCAGGTCAGCACCCGGGTGGACTATGGCGTGTACCTGCAGTTCCTGGTCCGGCGGGGCCATTCCGAGGTGCCGCTGTGCGCCGCCATGCCCCGCGCCGTGCAGATCGAGGGGCTGGACCCGGCGGACATCATCGGCATCCACACCTACTGCCGCGACGAAGCGCTGGAGATCATCGACGCGCGGTATCTGACCAAGGACAAGGCAAAGGGGAACCCCTATCCATGAAAACCATCGTCATCCCGCAGTTTTACTGCGGCCCCTCCGGCCGCAAGGGCCTGTACAACCGGCAGGAAGTGGGCCTGGCCCGCGCCTTTGCGGCGCTGGGGGCCCGGGGCGTGGTGCTCTACCCCGACCCGGCGGCCCGGGCGCCGGCGGTGGAGGACCCGGAACCCAACGTCCGCATCTACACCCTGCCGGTGCGGGCGCTGGGCTCCCAGGCGTTCTACAAAAGCTGGCAGGTCCTGCTGGACGAACACGCCGACGCCGTCCATGTGATGGGGGACAATTCCCCCGGCGTGCCGTCGCTCTACCGCTTCTGCCGCCGCCACGGCATCGTGTTCTACAGCCAGCTGGGGGCGCTGAAAAGCCAGTCCCCCCACGGGCTGGTGCGCCGGGTCATGGACCTGCTGCTGCGCCGCAATCTGGCGGTCTACCGCAGGACCCCCACCTTCGCCAAGACCCCCGCGGTGGCGGCGGAACTGCGCGCGCTGGGGGTGCCCTGCGCCGGACTGATGCCCGTGGGGCTGGACACCGCCATTATTCCCGCGCTGCCGGACCGGAAGGAAAAGCTGCGCGGCGCCGTGGGGCTGGACCGGGACGCCCGCATCCTGCTGTTCGTGGGGCGGCTGGACCCCTACAAGCGCCCGCTGGACCTGGTGCCGCTTTTGCAGGCTGCGCCGGGGTGGCAGGCCGTGGTCATCGGGCAGGGCAGCCAGGGCGCTGCGCTGCGCCGGGCGCTGGAGGGGGCCGGCCTGCTGGGGCGCTGCCGCCTGATCCCCCAGCTGGCCAACACGGCGGTGCACGTCTATTACCATGCCTGCGACGCGTTCGTCAACCTCAACGAGCAGGAGATCTTCGGCATGAGCCTGCTGGAAGCCATGTACGCGGGCTGCCCGCCGGTGGCCCGCCACGCACCGGGGCCCGACCTGATCATCGAGGACGGGGTCAGCGGCATCCTGTGCGATACCGTGCCCCAGATGGCCGCCGCCCTGGAACGGGTGGACGCGGCCATGGGCGCGGCGGCGCAGAAACGCATCAACGAACATTTCCTGTGGCAGAACAGCGCCGAACTGGCGCTGGACCTGCTCGCAGGGCGGAGGAACGCCCATGGATAACGACAACGCGCTGCTGGAGGCCGCCCGCAACCTGTACAAAGGGCTGCGGTTCGGCGTCAAATACCGCGGGGTGAAAGTGCTGGACGCGGCGGCGGGCAATGACGCCGCCCGTGCGGCGGTGGCGCGGGGCGGGCCCTGGCTGTTCGCCCGCTGCGGCGCCACCGAGATGCGCACCGTGGCCGACTGGCTGCAGGGCGGGACCTTCAGCGGCCGCACGCGGCAGGACATCCGCAACCTGTCCGGCGTGTTCCCCACCGACGACGGCACATTGGCGCGGTTCTGCCGCCTGTATGTGGACTGCGCCCACAGCGCCGACCTGCTGGCCCTGTGGGACGTGGGGGCCGAGCGGGAAGTGATCCGCGGCTGCCGGGATACCACGGCCTTCACCAGACTGCGGGCGCTGGAACCCTACTACCACGACCGCCCCTGGAGCGCCGCCCTGGCGGGCAAACGGGTGCTGGTGGTGCATCCCTTCCGGGATACCATCCTGCGCCAGTATGCCCGGCGGGAGCAGCTGTTCCCCGGTACCGGGGTCCTGCCGGCGTTTGCCTCGCTGACGGTCGTGCAGGCCGTGCAGGGCTTGGCAGGGCAGGAGACCGGCTATGCCTCCTGGTTCGACGCGCTGGCCGCCATGCAGCGGCAGATGGACGCCGCCGACTATGAGGTGGCGATCATCGGGGCGGGGGCCTACGGCCTGCCCCTGGCCGCCCACGCGCGGGACACCGGCCATACCGCCATCCAGATGAGCGGGGCTACCCAGCTGCTGTTCGGCATACGGGGCAAACGGTGGGACGCCCACCCGGTGATCTCCCGCCTGTACAACGACGCCTGGGTGCGTCCGGCCGAAAACGAGGGCGTCGCCCACCGGGAAACGGTGGAGGGCGGCAGCTATTGGTAAGCCGCTTTCCGGCGGCGTTTCAAGACGAAAGGAGGCCCGCCCGTGCGCATCCTCATGATCAGCAACCACCTGGGCGTGCAGAGCGGCGTGCAGCGCTATGTGCAGAACCTGCTGCTCCATATGGATCTGACGAAGTACCGGGTGGACCTCTTTGTGGGGCAGTGCCCGCCGGACCAGGCTTCCAGCGCCCCCGCGCTGGAAGCCGCCGGGGTGCGCATCATCGCGGTGCCCGACCATAAAAAGGACCGCATCCGCGCGCTGCGGCGGCATCTGCGCACCCACAAGGACTACGACATCATCCACTACCACACGGCCAGCAAGATCGGCGCGCCGGTCTGCGTCATGATGCGCGCCCTGTGCCCCAAAGCGAAGATCATCGTCCACAGCCACATCGTCTACCCGCCCATGACGCTGGTCTGGCGGGCGGCCCACGGGGTCTACCAGCTGGCGGCCGATTATTTCCTGGGCTGCGGCGTGGCGGCGGGGCGCTTCGTCTTTGGCGACCACATCGACCGCCGCCCCAATTTTGCGGTGGCCTGCAACGCGGTGGACAAAGCCCGCTTCCGCCCCGACGCGGCGGCCCGCGCGGCCACCCGCGCCCGCTACGGCGTGGCGGAAAACGAGAAGCTGGCCGGGTTCGTGGGGCGGCTCAACCATCAGAAGAACCCGCTGTTCCTTGTGGAAGTGTTCGCGGCGCTGGCCGCTGCCGATCCGGCGTGGAAACTGATGCTGGTGGGCGCGGGGGAGATGGAAGCCCCCATGCGTCAGGCCCTGGCCCGCCACGGCCTGGGCGGGCGGGCCGTTTTTGCCGGGGTGCAGAGCGACGTGCCCGCCTATATGAACGCCTTCGACCTGTTTTTGCTGCCCAGCAACTTCGAGGGCAGCCCCGTCACACTGGTGGAGGCCCAGGGCTGCGGCGTGCCCTGCCTGGCTTCCACCAACGTGCCGCCCGACGGCGCGGTGACGGATCTGGTGCATTTCCTGCCGCTGGACGCGCCGCTGGCGGAGTGGGCCGCCACGGCCCGGGCCATCGCAGGGCAAGGCCCCCACACCGGCCGCTGGGCCGAACTGGAAGCCGCCGGGTACGAACTGCACACCGCCGCCCGCCGCATGGAACAACTCTACGACCAACTGGGAGGCCGCGCATGATCTACGCAGAATTGGCCGGGGGCCTGGGCAACCAGATGTTCATCTACGCCTTTGCCCGGGCGCTGGGGCTGCGCTGCGGCGAACCCGTCACGCTGCTGGACCGGCAGGACTGGCGGGACGGCGCGCCCGCCCACACCGTCTGCGCGCTGGAAGCGCTGAACATCGCCCCCGAGATCAAGATCCTGACGGAACCGGGTTTTGCCAAACGGCATTTGCCCCGGCAGAACGCGGCCAAGGCCCTGATGATCAAGGCCGAGCAGCGCCGGGGCCTGATGGCGCGGGACTGGAACGCCTTTGAGCGCCGTTGGGCGCCGCTGCTCAACCTGCTGGGGCTGCATTTTGCCACCGACGGCTATACCCCCGTGCGCCGCGGCCCGGCGCGGGATTTCCTGGCCTGGGGGTACTTCCAGAGCGAAGCCTATTTTGCCGACCATGCCGGTGTGATCCGGCGGGAACTGCGCGCTGCGGCCCCGCCCGCGGGGCCGCAGGCCGAGGCGATCCGCGCCGCAGCCTGGCCGGTGGCGCTGCACCTGCGCCGCGGGGACTACTGCAGGCCGGAAAACGCCATCCTGCAGGTCTGCACCCCGGCCTACTACGCCCGGGCGGCCGCCGCCGTGGCCGCCGCCCACCCCGAGGCCACGCTGTTCGTCTTTTCCGACGACATCGGGTGGGCGCGGGAAAACCTCGGCACCGCGGGCCTGCCCGCCGTCTATATGCCCCGGGGGGACGCGGCGGGGGACCTGGCGCTGATGCAGCTGTGCCGCGGTTTTGTTTTGAGCAACTCCACCTACAGCTGGTGGGCCCAGTACCTGGCCCCGGCGGCGGACCGCATGGTCTGGGCCCCCGGCCGCTGGTACGCCCACACCAAGCAGACCGCCCTGTACCAGCCGTACTGGCGGCGGATCGAAACGGAATAAACCGGGAAGGAGGCCCCGCATGCCGCTGTTTTCCATCATCGTGCCGGTGTACAACGTGCAGCAATACCTGGCCGCCTGCGTCAAGAGCGTGGCCGAGCAGCAAGGCCCGAAGGACTGGGAATGCCTGCTGGTGGACGACGGCTCCACCGACGCCAGCGGGGCCATGTGCGACGCTTTTGCCGCCGAGATCCCCGGGTTCCAGGCGCTCCACCGCCCGAACGGCGGCCTGGCCGCCGCCCGCAACACCGGCCTGAAAGCGGCGCAGGGGGAGTGGGTGCTGTTTCTGGACAGCGACGACGCCATGGCCCCCGGCCTGCTGGCGGCGCTGCGCGCTGCGCTGGCCGCATACCCCGGCTATGACTGGTACATCGGCAGGCATCTGGAATGGCAGCCCGACGGCTCCCTCACCGAACACCCCGGCCTGCACCTGACCCCCGGCCCTTTTGAGAGCGACGACTACGCCGCCCGCCTGCGGGCGCTGTATGCCGCCGGACACTGGTCGGTGTGGAAATACTGCCTGCGCCGCGCCTGGCTGCGGGAGAACCGGCTGCGCTTCTGGAACGATGTGCGCTGGGCCGAGGACTGGCCCTTCGACCTGCTGCTGCTGACCCGCTGCAGGCGGCTCTGCTTCCTGGACGTGGTGTTCGTCCATTACCGCACCGGGCGCGCGGGCAGCCTGCTCAACGACAGCCGCAACCTGCCCCGCCGCTTTGCCGCGCTGGTGGCCGCCCAGCGGCACCTGGCAAGTCTGGCCGCCACCGGCGGGGCCGACGCGGCGGCCTGGGCCGCCATGCAGGACGCCATGGCCGACGTGTTCTGGCCCCAGGCGCGCACCGCCGCTGTGCCCGACGCCGCCGTGCGCCGCGCCTGCCTGCCGTACCTGCAGCAGCTGCGCCCGCTCTACCGCCACGGCGCCGAGGTGACGTCCCGCCGGGACTGGCGGGCGTTCCAGGCCATGATGCGGCTGCTGGGGCCCCGGCTGACCCTGTGGCTTTGCGCTAAAAGGGCGCCGCGCGCCCGCTGACGCGCCGCCCATGGCGGGCCCTGATTTTTTGACAGCTTGAAAGGACACACCGTTTTGCGTACCAGACGAACGCTTATCAATATGGCCTATGCGCTGGGGTCCAGCCTGCTGCTGTTGCTGCTGGGGCTGGTCACCCGGCGTCTGCTGGTGTACAACTTCGGCACCCAGATCAGCACGGCGTCCCAGGTGGTCAGCCAGCTGTTCAACTTTTTCTCCATCGCCGAGTTCGGCGTGGGCAGCGTCATCAGCTACCGCCTGTATGAACAGATCGCCGCCCGCAATGAGGAGAAGATCAGCAAGTACATGTCGATGTACAAGTGGGCTTACCGCGCGGTGGGCCTGGCCATCGCGGTGCTGGCGCTGCTCGGCGCGGCGGCCCTGCCCTGGATCATGCCCGACGTGCCGCTTTCCACCGGGTACACGGTGTACGCGCTCAACGTGGTCTCCACGCTGTGCAGTTATTTCCTGGTCACCCGGCGGCTGATGTACACCTGCACCCAGCAGGGGTACCTGTGTACCCGCATCGACTTCTGCTTCAACGTGCTCACCTCCCTGGCCAAGATCGCCGTCTCCCTGTGGTTCCCCAACTATGTGCTGTATTTCAGCGTGGCCATCGTCTGCAACGTCTGCGCCAACCTGGTCATCGCCCGGCGCTTCCGCAAGGACTTCCCCTACGTCCGCGAGGCGAAGGTCTCGCTCCGGGACTTCAGGGAACTGGGCATTTTCCACGACCTGCGCTACTATCTGGTGCACCGGCTGTCCAACACGATCTACGGTTCGTCGGACACCATCGTTACGGCCCGCATGGGCGGTTCCGCCATGACCACCCGCCTGGGCAATTATACCAACATCTCCACCAGCGCCACCGACCTCGGCAACAAGATCATGGACAGCTTTGCCGCGGCCATCGGCAACATCGTCTACGACAAATCCGCCGCCGCCAACGACCACGACAAGCGGGTGTTCTGGGGCATGGACCTGTTCAGCTACCTGTTCGCCAGCTTTGTGGCCACGGCCTATTTCTGCCTGTTCCAGCCTTTTATGGAAGCCTGGATGGGCCCCGACTGGCTGCTGCCCCTGAGTTTCGTGCTGGTGTTCTGCCTCAACGAGTATGTGGGCTGGAACCACCGCATACTGGGCAGCTACCGCGCCGTGCTGGGCCATTTCGAGCAGGACCAGTGGTTCATGGTGGCTTCGGCGGCCGTCAACCTGATCCTCAGCTTCGCGCTGTTCCCGGCGTTCGACATCACCGGCGCGCTGGCCGCCACCGTGGCGGCCCACTGCATCATGTGGGCGGGGCGTATCCGGGTGGTGTTCCGGCAGTATATGCGGGGCAGCATGGGCCATTACCTGCGCATACAGGCGCTGCACGCCGTCACGCTGGCGGCCTGCATGGGGCTGACCTGGGCGGCCTGCCGGGCCGTGCCCCTGGGCGGCTGGCTGGGCCTGGCGCCGCGGGCCGTCATCGTCTGCCTGCTGCCCAACCTGCTGAACCTGGCGTTTTACGGCTGGAGCAGCGACGCCGCCTACCTGCGGGAATATGCGGCGCGCATCGTACGGAAAAGGAGGGACCGCACATGAACCGAACGCCGCGCGTGGCGGTGCTGTACCTGTGCACCGGGGCCTACCGGGTGTTCTGGCATGACTTCTACCCCAATTTCAGGGCGCACTTCCTGCCGGACTGCGAACGCACCTTCTTTGTCTTTACCGACGCGCCGGACCTTGCCTATATGGACCGGCCCGATGTGCGGCGCATCGAACAGGAAGCCCTGCCCTGGCCCTACAGTACGATGCAGCGGTTCGACGCTTTTCTGGGGCAGGCGGAAACACTGGCCGGGTATGACTACCTGTTTTTTGCCAACGCCAACCTGCGCTGCCTGCGGGATGTGACGGCGGCGGAACTGCTGCCCGATGCCGAAAAGGGCCAGACCCTCACGGTGGTCTGCCACCTGCCCTACTATGGCAAAAACCCGATCTTCCACCCCTATGAGCGCCGCCGCAAAAGCCGGGCGTGCATCCCCTACAACTGCGGGACCTGGTATGTGGCGGGGGGCCTCAACGGCGGGCAGAGCGCCGCCTACCTGGAACTGTGCCGGGAACTCAAAGCCCGCACCGACGAGGACCTGCGGCGGGGCGTCATCGCCCGCTTCCATGACGAAAGCCAGCTCAACCGGCTGGTGGCGGAGCAGCCCGGGCGCTTCCGCATCCTGGGCCCCGAATACTGCACCCCGGAGGAGACCCCCACCGGCCACGAGGCCATCCGCATATTGCAGAAATCGCACTATATCGACATGCGTTCGGTCAGGGGGCCGGTCCGGCGGCAGAACTGCCTGCAGCGCAAGTGGGGGGCGTTCTGCGAAAACTGGCTGCCCTACCTGTGGTGGGCGCGGGACGCCCTGCTGCGGCGCAGTGTTTAGAGCGGATGGAAAGGAGACGGCGTTTTGCAGTTGACAAAAAATGAGCGGGCGGTGCAGGGCAGCCTGGCCGTACTGGCCCTGGTGTGCGCCGCCGTGCTGGTGCGCACGGCGCTGACCGGGCTGGAGATCGACGAACCCTACGCGCTGGCCCTGGGGTACCGGCTGGTCAGCGGCGACCGCCTGTTTGCCTCCATGTGGGAGCCCCACCAGCTTTCGGCGCTGCCCGCCGCCGCGCTGATGGCCCTTTATATGGGCGTCACCGGCACCACCACCGGCGTGCTGCTCTTCTTCCGGGCGGTGGTGCTGGCGTGCAAGGCGGCCCTGAGCTGGGCCTTTTACCGGGAATTTCGCCGCGACCTGGGGCCGGCGGGGGCCGGCCTGGCGGCGCTGGTGCTGGCGCTTTACACCCCCAAGTGGTTCCTGGGGCCGGACTACACCGGCCAGCAGTTCCATTTTACGCTGGCGGCCTTCCTCTGCCTGCACCACTATGTGACCCGCGGGTTCCGCCGCCCCTGGCTGGTGGTGCTGGGGGCGGTGTGCGCCTGCTTCAGCTTTTTGGCGTTCCCCCAGAGCGCGGCGGCCTTCGCGGTGCTGTGGCCCGGTATGTTCCTGCTGGGCCGCCGGGGCGGCGAACCGCGCTTTGCCGGGGTGCCGCGGGGCGCCTGGCTGCTGCTGGGCACCTGCGCGGTCTGCGGCGGGGCGTTCCTGGCCTGGGCGCTGCAGGGCATGGGGTTCGACCTGGCCGCGTTTCTCGAACGCGTGCAGCTGATCCTCCACGACCCGCAGTATGATTTCACCGCGGCCGAACGTCTGGCCCAGCTGGGGCAGCAGGCGCTGCCGGTGCTGCGCGGCCTGCTGTGGCCGCTGCTGGCCGCGGGGGCGTTCTGCCTTGCGGTGCGTCTGCGGCGGGGCGCCGTGCCCGGCGGCGCGGGGCTGTTCCTGAGCCTCTGGGGGCTGCTGGCCGTTATGCAGTGCGCCCTGCGCGCCGTGCGGGACGGCAGCCTGGATGAGCGGCAGTTCCTGCCGGTGCTGGTGGCCGCCGGGGCCTGGGGCTTCTGGCGCGCCCGGCGGCAGCCCGGGGCGGCGGCGCTGTTCTGGCTGGGGTACCTGCCGGGGCTGGCGGCCTACGCCTTTATCCTGCGTTCCACGCTGGTGGGGCTGCCCGCCACCTTCATGTACCTGACCTGGCCGGCGGTGTGCGGCGTGATGATGCTGGCGGGCGCGGACCACCGCCTCCTGCGCTGGCTGGGCGGGGCGCTGCTGGCGGCGGTGCTGCTGTTCCTGGCGGTCTGCCGGGTCTGGTGCGTCCAGGTCACCGGCTGGAAGCCCGCCACCGTGGCCGATACCCCGCTGGTGCAGATCGAACACGGTCCGGCCAAAGGCATTTGGGCCGACGAAAAAGCCGCCGATATGCAGGAATGTCTCTACGAGGCGCTGCAGCCCTTTGCAGGGCAGGCGGTGCTGCAGGCCATCGGGGAACAGAACGGCCTGGGGTTCCTCATGGCCGACGGCACGCTGACGGTGGCCCAGGCGTCGGTGATCTCGGGCACCGACAGCGACCCGCGCTTTACGCTGTACTACACGCTGCTGCCGGAAAAACTGCCCGCCGTGGTCCTGTACGACGACGCCGAAGTGCGGGACATGGACGCCTTCCATGCCTGGATCGAGGAAAACTTTGCCGTTACCGGCCGCTATACCGTTACCCACGGCACGGCCAGCCTGCAGGTGCTGACCATCGGCGGCTGGGCCGGGTGACCCGCCGCGCCCCGTTGCGGGCGGCGCTGTTTTGTGCTATTGTTACTATAAGAACCGGCTCGCCCTGCGCCTGCCGCCAAAGGAGCTTTCACCGATGGAAAAACTGCTGGTATTTATCCCCGCCTACAACTGCGAAAAACAGGTGCCCCGCGTCCTGACCCAACTGCTGGACCCCCGGGTGGCCCCGTGGGTGGGGGCGTGCATCGTGGTCAACAACCGTTCTGCCGACGGCACCGAAGCCGCCGTGCAGGACTGGCGCCGCCGCCACCCCGAAGCGCCGGTGCACCTGCTGCGCAACGACCAGAACTACGGCCTGGGCGGCAGCCATAAGGTGGCTTTCGGCTACGCGGCGGCCCACGGGTACGAGCATCTGGTGGTGCTCCACGGCGACGACCAGGGAGCCATCGCGGACCTGCTGCCCATCCTGGAGAGCGGCGCCTACAAGCAGTACGACTGCTGCCTGGGTTCCCGTTTCATGAAAGGCAGCCGCATCAAGGGCTACAGCGCGCTGCGGGTGGTGGGCAACCACGGCTTCAACGCCCTGTTCAGCCTGGTGGCCCGCCGCCGCATCACCGACCTGGGCAGCGGGCTCAATCTCTACGCCGTGGCCCCGCTCAAAAACGGGTATTACAAAAAATTCCCCGATACGCTGTATTTCAACGACTGCATGATCCTGGCGCTCTGCCAGATGAAGCAGAAGGTCCTGTTTTTCCCCATCAGCTGGCGGGAGGAGGACCAGGTCAGCAACAACAAGCTCACCAGCTTCGGCGTCAGCCTGCTCAAGCTCTGCGGGCGGTATCTGCGCGGGCCCCGGGCTTTCGTCGAGCGGGAATGGCGCAGCAAGATCATCGACGACTATACCTACACCGAGATCCCGGTGCAGCAGTAAGGAGGTATCCCTATGAAGGTTCTGGTAACGGGCGCGGCCGGATTTATCGGCGGCCAGCTGTGGCATGCGCTGTGGAAGCGCGGCGACGAGGTCGTGGGCATCGACAACTTCTCCTACGGCAACCTGGACAACCTGAAATTTGACGACCACGACTTCGGCCCCGAGGTGCGCCGCATGGACATCCGGGACCGGGAGGCCATCCCCGCCCTGTTCGAGCAGGAAAAGTTCGACGTGGTCTACAACATTGCGGGCATCGCGCCGCTGCCCGACTGCCAGAGCGACCCCGTGCAGGCCGTGG
The DNA here is from genome assembly GCA_019116705.1 of Candidatus Gemmiger avistercoris. GTDB lineage: Bacteria > Bacillota > Clostridia > Oscillospirales > Ruminococcaceae > Gemmiger > Gemmiger avistercoris. Next base: position 38,702 of record DXBF01000031.1, on the reverse strand, counting down.
AGGTTAACACGCTGGGCCTGGTGCATCTGCTGGAATGCGCCCGCCGCACCGGCGTGCGCCAGCTGGTGCAGGCTTCCACCAACGCCATGTATGAGAACGAGACCGAGTTCCCCACCGTGGAGGACCGCTTTGCCCCGCCCACGCTGATCTACCCCAACACCAAGTACTGCGGCGAGCGTTTCTGCCAGAGTTTTGCCGATACCTACGGCATGACGGTCACCTGCCTGCGCTTTGCCAACGTCTACGGCCCCCACATCGACTGCCTGCGCAAGCAGCCGCCGTTCGTGGGCTACATGATCCGGGAACTGTACTATGACCGGGTGCCGGAGTTCCACTCCGACGGCAACCAGCGCCGGGACTACATCTATGTGGACGACCTGATCGCCCTGGCCCTGCGGGTGGTGGAGCGCCCGCAGCCCGGTTTCGACGCGGTGAACGTTTCCAGCAACCAGAGCTACTCGGTGCGGGAGCTGTACGCCACGGCCTGCCGCCTGATGCACAAGGACATCGCGGCCAAATACTGCCCCAGCAGCCATTACTGGGCCAAGTACCCCGAGTTGTACGGCGGGGCCTACGGCATCAAGCCGGAGATCCTGGACCACGAAGTCAACAAGTTCAGCCTGTGCGACAACGCCCATGCCCGGGAAGTCTACGGCTGGACGCCCCAGGTGGACATCGAGACCGGCCTGGCCCGCGTGATCGAGGAAGAGTGCAAAATGCTGGCGGCCCGGGACGCAGCCGCCGAGTAAAGGAGTTCTTTCCATGGCCAAACTGCATCTGATCCTGCCCATGGCAGGGCGCGGCAGCCGCTTTTTTGAAAACGGTTTTGTCTGCCCCAAGCCCCTGATCGAGATCCACGGCAAGCCGTTCTTTTACTGGGCGGCCCGCAGCGTGGAAAAGTTCGTGGACTGCGCCGACCTGACCTTTGTGGTGCTGGCGGAGCATATCCGGGATTTTGCCATCGACGAAAAGATCCGCGCTTTCTGGCCCGCCGCCCGCATCGTGGCGCTGCCTGAAGTCACGGAGGGGGCGGCCGTCACGGCCCTCAAGGGGGCGGAGGGCCTGCCCGACGGCGAACCGCTGCTCTTCAACGACTGCGACCACCTGTTCCTCTGCCGCGCCTTCTACGATTTCTGCGCCGGGGGGCGCTTTGCCGAAGGCCCGGCGGGCGCGCTGCTGACTTTTGCCAGCGATTCCCCGGCCTACAGCTATGTGCAGTACGACGCGGCGGGCAACGTCTGCCACACGGTGGAAAAGCAGGTGGTCAGCCATGACGCCATCTGCGGCGCGTACTATTTCAAGGATAAAAAGACCTACGCCGAGGCCTGCGCCGAGTACCTGCACCACTGCGACTATAAAGAATTTTTCGTTTCCGGCATCTACAACGTGCTGGCGGACCGGGGCGCGCAGATCCGCAGTTTCGCCACCGACCTGCACCTGCCCTTCGGCACGCCGGAGGAATACCGCGCGGCGGAACAGCCCGCCCGCGCGGCCGGATTCGAGGCGCTGCTGTGAGTATCCGGTTCCAGAGTTTTTTGTGCAAGCGGCCCGAAGGGCGCGGCGGCAGATTCTGGCGGAAGAATAAGCGGGAAAGAAGGTCCTTGCAATGGCGCTTCTCTGGCTGATTTCCCTGGCTCTGGTGCTGGCGGGGCACGCGTTCCGCCTGCTGCGGTGGGAACAGTTCGTGCGCATCTATGAACGGCCCCAGCGCGGCGCCATGCTGCGCGGCATGGCGGGCGGCTATGCGGTCAACACGCTGCTGCCCCTGCACCTGGGGGATGTGTTCCGCGCCGTCTTTGTGGGCCGCCGGATGAAGTCCGGCATCGGTTTTGCGCTGGCCACCGTCATCATGGACCGCTTTCTCGATGTCTGGTTCGTAGCGCTGGGCTTCATCGCCTTCGCGCTGCTGGGGCAGGGGGGCGAGGCCGTCCACACGGCGGCCGTGCTCTATCTGCTGCTGGCGGTGCTGCTGGCTGCGGCGCTGGTGGTGGTGCTGCTGCGGGACGGCATCAAGCGCGTCTGCCTGGCCGTCTGCGGCCTGTTCAACGACACCCTCAAGCTGGACGGCATGGTCTTTTGCTGGAGCCTCATCAACACGTTCAAAGACCTGCGGCGGGTCAGCCTGCTGCGTCTGGCCGTCAACACCGCCGTCATGTGGGCCGCTTACCTGGGTTCCTACACGGCGCTGGCCGCCGCCATGACGGGGGCGGGCCGCCCCATGGCGCTGGTGGATGTGTTCGGCCTGCTGTTTGGCCAGACGGCGGGGGACCTGCGCATGGTACTGCCCGGGGGTGCGCTGGACGGCGCCCCGGCGGCAGCCTGGTTCGTAATGCTGGGCTGGGTGGTCGCGCCGCTGGCCCTGATGTGGCTGGCCACCCTGCTGCCGGAACGGGTGCGCGGGGCGGTCAACCATGCCACGGCCGCCGCCCCGGCGGGGGAAAGCTACCTCAACCTGCTGCCTCAGGCCGACCCGCAGGACCGGGCCGCTTTCCTGAGCCAGTATTTCGGGCTGCAGAACAAGACCTGGGTGGACCGCTTCCTGCAGATGAACCAGGGCATCACGATCCTGCAGGATTTTTCCGCCGGTTCCAACGCCACCACCATGCTCTGCATGGACAAAAACAGCACCTTCTACCGCAAATATGCCTTCGGGGCCGACGGCGAAAAGCTGGCCGAACAGCTGCACTGGCTGCGTGCGCAGCAGGACCGCCTGCCCCTGTGCGAGATCCTGCGCACCGGCGAGGAGGACGGCTGCTGCTGGTATGATATGACCTACGATCCCCAGGCGGTGGGCATGTTCCGCTACCTGCACTCCAACCCGGTGGAAAAGAGCACCGCCGTGCTGCATGAAGTGCTGGACACGCTGGAAGAAAAACTCTACCGACCCACTGCCGTGGCCGCCGACCCGGACAAGATCGAGCAGTACATCGCCAAAAAAGTGGACGGCAACCTGCAGAAACTGCGGGAGGCCCGCACGCTCCACGAACTGCTGGCCGCGCCCACGCTGTGGATCAACGGGCGGGAATACAAAAACCTGAACCAGCTGGCCTGGCTGTTCGACCATGACCGGCTGCGCCGGCTCTTTGCCGCCGACCCTGTGGGGACGATCCACGGCGATCTGACCATCGAGAACATCATCTGCCGCACCGACGGCGGGTGGTATCTTATCGACCCCAACACCGGCAACCTGCACGAAAGCCCCTTCCTGGATTACGGCAAACTGCTGCAGAGCCTGCACGGCGGGTACGAGTTCATGATGATGACGCCCCGGGTCAGCGTGCAGGGCAGCCGCATCGACTTTGCGCTGACCCGCTCGGCGGCCTACGACGCGCTGCTGGCCGACCTGATGGCCCAGCTGGCGGCCCGCTACCCGGCGGAACAGGTGGACAGCATCCTCATGCACGAGGTGGTCCACTGGCTGCGGCTGATGCCCTACAAACTCACCCGCGACCGCAAGCGCGCGCCCATGTTCTACGCCGGACTGGTCATGGTGGCCAACGACGCCGCCCTCCACGCCCAACGCTGAAAGGAGTTCCCCGCCTATGCTGATCTGTGTCGATCTGGACGGCACCCTGCTGGACACCGTCCCCGCCAACGGCGCGTCCTACCGCGCCGCGCTGGAGGAACAGGGGTTCACCGTCAGCGATGAATACTACGCCGCCCACTGCAACGGCGGTTATTACAAAAACTTCCTGCGCCCGCTCATGGGCGGCGACCCTTCGCCCGAGGCCGTGGAGCGCGTGCACGACCGCAAAAAAGCGCTGTACGGGAATTTTCTGGACCTTGTGCGCCCCAACCGCGCGCTGCTGGCCTTGCTGCAGGGCATGAAAGCGGCGGGCCACCAGCTGGCCTGCGTGACCACCGGCAGCCGCCGCAACGCCACCGAGGTACTGGCCCGTTTCGGGTGCCTGGACTGGTTCGGCCTGGTGCTCACCAGCGAGGACGTGGCGCACAACAAGCCGGACCCCGAGGGCTATTGCAAGGCGATGGCGCACTTCGGCGTCACACCGGAAGAGACGATGATCTTTGAGGATTCCGGCCCCGGCCTGGAAGCGGCCCTGGCCAGCGGCGCGGCGGTGTTCAAGATCGAAGCGTTCTGAGGCGTCCGGCATCCCTTGACGGGGCGGCCACGGCGCAGTACAATAAGGACCAGACAAGGCGAAGATGCCCGCGCAGGGGATCTTCGCTTTTTTTACAGGGAGGAATGTATGATGCAGAAGGATCAAAAACACCCGCTCATCGGCCTGGTGCCGCTGGTGGACCTGCAGCGGGCCAGCTACTGGATGCTGCCCGGTTACATGCAGGGCGTGGAACAGGCGGGCGGCGTGCCCCTTATGCTGCCGCTCACCGAGGACGAGGAAGAACTGGACCGTCTGGCCGGCCTCTGCGACGGTTTCCTGCTCACCGGCGGGCAGGACGTGGGGCCGGATGTTTACGGCGCGCCCCACAGCGCGCTGTGCGGGGAACTGTGCCCCGCGCGTGACGCCATGGAACGCCGCCTGCTGGCCCTGGCCCGCGCGCAGGACAAGCCGGTGCTGGGCATCTGCCGCGGCATCCAGTTTTTGAACGCGGCCCTGGGCGGCACGCTCTGGCAGGACCTGCCGGTACAGTGCCCCTCCCCGGTGGACCACCACCAGACCGGCGCTTACGACAAGCCCATCCACACGGTGCGGCTGCTGCCGGACACCCCGCTGGCCAACCTGCTGCAGCGCGAGGTGCTGCCCGTCAACAGCTACCACCATCAGGCTGTGCGGACGCTGGCCCCGGGGCTGGCGCCCATGGCCGTGGCGCCCGACGGCATCGTGGAAGCCGTCTATGAGCCGGGCCGCCGCTTCGTATGGGCCGTGCAGTGGCACCCGGAATTTTCCTGGAAAGCGGACGAGGCCAGCCGCCGCATCTTCGCCGCCTTCGTCGGGGCCTGTTGACGCATTTTTTACACAAAAATGACCCGGATACGATAGATTCCGCGCGTCCGCCGCGCTATACTGGGGGCAGAGACCACCGCAAAAGGGAGGAAACTGCCATGCTGCCCTGCCAAAAGGACTGTGCCGCGTACTGTGAAGGCTGCCACAAGAACTGCGCCCGCTGGCGCGAACTGCAGCAGCGCCAGCGGGAGGACCAGCGGCGCAAAAAGGAATATCTGCGCCGGGCCAACGAAGCCTGCCGTATGAGCCTGCATCTGTGCTGGCAGGCGGGCGGCTATATAAAATGCCTGTAAAATAAAGCCGTGCTGCCCGGCTTTGCGCCCTGCGCCCGCCGCTTCTGCACGGGCGCCGCCGGCGCGGCCGGACGCACCGGGGCCCGCAGACCGGGCTCCCAAAACAGGCCCGCGGGGGCGGACTGCGCGAAAAAACGCGCGGCCCGCCGCCTTTTTTGCGTCTTTTGGGCAAAACGCTGGCTGGGGCGGGGCGTATGTGCTATAATAAGGCCAGCGAAAAACCAAAGCAGGAGAGACACAGCTATGAAGATACCCGCCAACGGCTTTACACACGGCGGCAAGTTCCATGCCGACGATGTTTTTTCCACCGCCCTTTTGCAGATCGTGCGGCCCGACATCAGGATCACCCGCGGCTTCACGGTGCCCGACGGCTTCCAGGGCATCGTCTATGATGTGGGCGGCGGCATGTTCGACCACCATTCCGAACCGCGGGAGACCCGCCCCAACGGCGTGCCCTATGCGGCTTTCGGGCTGCTGTGGAGGGTGCTGGGCCCCCAGCTGGTGGGGGAACACCAGGCCCGCCTGCTGGATGAAAACTTCGTCCAGCCCCTGGACCTGAACGACAACACCGGGGAACAGAACTCCCTGGCCGACGCCATCGGCAGCTTCAACCCCCTGTGGGACTCCAAGGACGACCCCGACGCCTGTTTCTGGCGGGCCGTGCCGGTGGCAAAACAGATCCTGGAAAATGAGATCGCCGCCGCCAACGCCGTCAACCGCGCCGACGAAACGGTGCGCCGCGCCTACGCCAACATGCGGGACGGCATCGTGGTGCTGCCCGCCTACATGCCGTGGAAGAACGGCCTGTACAAGACCGACGCGCTGTTCGTGGTCTATCCCAGCCAGCGGGGCGGTTACAGCGCCCAGTGCGTCAACGACCCCCGCACCAAGCGCAGCAAGCTGCCTTTCCCGCCCGCCTGGGCCGGTAAGCCCGAGGAAGAACTGCGCCGGGTCAGCGGCCTGGGCCTGCGGTTCTGCCACCCCAGCCGCTTCCTGATCACGGCGGACGACAAGGCGACCGCCATTGAAGCCTGCCGCCGCACCCTGCGGGCCGCCGGACGCCCGGTGGGGGAATGAGCGCCGGACAGTACGGCCCTGCCGCCAGTCTGGCTGCCGACCGCCGCCCCGCGGACCCGGCCGCCTGGGCCTATCTGCTGCGCTGCGCCGACGGCAGCCTCTATGCGGGCTGGACCAACGACCTGGCCCGCCGCCTGCGGGCCCACCGCAGCGGGCAGGGGGGCGCCAAGTACACCAGGAGCCATGGCGGGGCCGCCGTGCGGCTGGCCTACGCCGAACGCTGCGCGGGAAAAAGCGAGGCCCTGCGCCGGGAAGCGGCCCTGAAAAGGCTGTCCAAAAGCGAGAAGGAGCAGCTGGCCGCCGGTTGGGCCGCGCGCAGCGCCCTGACGCTGCGCATGGCCACGCCGGAGGACGCCCCGGCGGTGACGGAACTCTACAACTGGTATGTGACCCACGGCACCCAGACCTTCCAGTACGAACCCTCCACCGTCGAGGAGTACCGGCAGAACATCGCCGGGGTCCTGCGGGCCGCGCCCTTCCTGGTAGCCTGCACGGCGGAGGGGACGCTGGCCGGGTTCGCCTGCGCCCATCCCTGGCATACCCGCAGGGCCTTCGCCTGGGATGTGGAGACCACCGTCTACTGCGACCCCGGCTGCGTCGGGCAGGGGGTGGGGCGCAGGCTCTACACCGCCCTGCTGGAATTGCTGCGGCGGCAGGGATATATGAATGCTTTCGCCCTCATCACCCGGCCCAACCCCCAGAGCGAAGCCTTCCACCGGGCGCTGGGCTTCACCCGCTACGGGGTGGAAAAGAACAGCGGCTACAAGTTCGGCCGCTGGCTGGACCTGGGCTACTGGGCGCTGCCCCTCAACCCGCCCGCCGACCCGCCTGCCCCGGTGCGCCTGCGGCTGGAAGCGGAGGAGGCCGCACAGGTGCTGCGCCGGGACGCCCCGGCGGCGGAACAGCGCATACTGTAATGTATATTCATGCAGAAAATGGCGCGCGGCGGCGCGCCTGGTGTGCAGAGTGCCCAAAAACGGAAAGAAAGTAGAAAATCCTTTGGGGAAAATCCCACTTGCCTTTTGCATGAAAAGTTGTATAATATACAACAATGAATGAATAAATATTCAGCGTCGCCGGGATGGACGGCGCTGTGTACAAGAGAGGGAATCACCATGAAAAAGAATAAAGCGGACATCAAGAAAGTCGTGCTGGCCTACTCCGGCGGCCTGGACACCTCCATCATCATCCCCTGGCTGAAAGAAAATTACAACAACTGTGAAGTCATCGCCGTTTCCGGCGACGTGGGCCAGGGCACCGAACTGGACGGCCTGGAGGAAAAGGCCCTCAAGACCGGCGCGTCCAAGCTCTATGTGCTGGACCTGAAGAAGGACTATGTGGAAAACTACATCTGGCCCTGCCTGAAGGCCGACGCCAAGTACGAGGATTACCTGCTTGGCACCTCCCACGCGCGGCCCTGCATCGCCAAAGCGCTGGCCGACATCGCCAAGCAGGAGGGCGCGGACGCCATCTGCCACGGCTGCACCGGCAAAGGCAACGACCAGGTCCGCTTTGAGCTGACCCTCAAGGCCATGGCGCCCGATATGGCCATCATCGCCCCCTGGCGGGAGTGGGACATCAAGAGCCGCGACGAGGAGATCGACTACGCCGAGGCCCACAACATCCCCCTGAAGATCAGCCGCGAGACCAACTATTCCAAAGATAAGAACCTCTGGCACCTCTCCCACGAGGGCCTGGACCTGGAGCAGCCCTCCCTGGAACCCCAGTACAACAAGCCCGGTTTCCTGGAACTGGGCGTCAGCCCCGAACAGGCGCCCGACACCCCCACCTACGTCAAGATCCATTTTGAGAAGGGCATCCCCACCGCCGTGGACGGGCAGGAGATGGACGGCGTGGCGCTGATCGAGCATCTGAACAAGCTGGGGGGCGCCAACGGCATCGGCCTGCTGGACATCGTGGAGAACCGCCTGGTGGGCATGAAGAGCCGCGGCGTTTACGAGACTCCCGGCGGCGCCATCCTCTACAAAGCCCACAACGTGCTGGAGACCATCACGCTGGATAAGGAGTCCTTCCATTTCAAGGAGATCATCGCCCAGAAGATGGGCGAACTGGTCTACAACGGCCAGTGGTTCACCCCCCTGCGGGAAGCCATCTGCGCCTTCACCGACGAACTGCAGAAGACCGTCACCGGCGACGTGACCCTCAAACTGTACAAGGGCAACATGATCAACGCCGGCGTCACCAGCCCCTACACGCTGTACGACGAGCAGACCGCCTCCTTCGGCGAGGACGACGACTACAACCAGGCCGATTCCGCCGGGTTCATCAACCTGTTCGGCCTGCCCATCGCCGAGCGCGCCAAGCTGGCCAAGAACTGGCCTACCGAGGCGTAACACAAACGATCCCCACCGACAGACCGTGCCGCCGCGGGCCGACCACCGCCCCGCGGCGGACTTTGTTATTCCGTACCAGGCAGGAGGTTTTCAACCTATGGCACAACTGTGGCAGGGCCGGGCCAGCAAGGCCGTCGACAGCCGCGTCAATGATTTCAATTCCTCGATCCGCTTCGATGCGCGCATGATCGAGCAGGATATCCAGGGCAGCCTGGTCCACTCCGCCATGCTGGGGCGGCAGGGCATCATTTCCGGGCAGGATGTGGAGGCCATCCACAAGGGCCTGCACGGCATCCTGGACGATCTGCACAGCGGCGCGCTGGCCATCGACCCCACGGCCGAGGATGTGCATACCTTCGTGGAGCAGACCCTCACCGCCCGGGTGGGCGATGCGGGCAAGCGGCTGCACACCGGCCGCAGCCGCAACGACCAGGTGGCCCTGGACCTGCGGCTCAACCTGCGGGAAGCGTCCGCCCATATCCAGGGCCAGATCCGGGAACTGATCGGCGTGCTCTGCGGCCAGGCCGAACAGGGCGCCGGGTACGTCATGCCCGGGTACACCCATCTGCAGCGGGCACAGCCCGTCACCTTTGGCCACCAGCTCATGGCCTACGCCTGGATGCTGCTGCGCGACCTGGGCCGCCTGCAGGACGCCGCCGCCCGTATGGACGCCGAGTGCCCCCTGGGGTCCGGCGCGCTGGCGGGCACCACCTACCCGCTGGACCGCTTCTACACGGCGGAACAGCTGGGGTTTGCGGCCCCCTGCGCCAACTCCATCGACGGCGTTTCCGACCGGGATTTCTGCATCGAACTGTGCGCGGCGCTTTCCACCTGCATGATGCACCTGTCCCGCCTGTCGGAGGAGGTCATCCTCTGGTGCAGCTGGGAGTTCAAGTTCATCGAACTGGATGACGCCTTCACCACCGGCTCCTCCATCATGCCGCAGAAGAAAAACCCCGACGTCACCGAGCTGATCCGCGGCAAGACCGGCCGGGTCTACGGCGACCTGAACACCCTGCTGGTGATGATGAAGGGCATCCCCCTGGCCTACGACAAGGACATGCAGGAGGACAAGGAGGCTATCTTCGACGCGGTGGACACGCTGGAACTCTGCCTGCGCACCATCACCCCCATGCTGGCCACCATGACCCCGCTGCCCGCCAACATGCGCCGGGCGGCGGCCAAGGGGTTCATCAACGCCACCGACTGCGCCGACTACCTGACCAAGAAAGGCATGCCGTTCCGGGATGCCTACAAGTGCACCGGCGCCATGGTGGCGGCCTGCATCGCCGCCGACAAAACGCTGGAAGAACTGACCCTGGACGAGTTCCGGCAGTACAGCGATCTGTTCGAGGAGGACGTCTACCATGCCATCGACCTGACCACCTGCTGCGAGGGCCGCACCAGCTACGGCGGACCCACCAAAGCCAGCGTGCTGCATCAGATCGAACTGGTCAAAGAAAAACTGAAAGCCTAACAAAAGAAACAGGTGGTTTTGTGGCAAAATACAAGATCTTCGTAGACGGTTCCTCCGGCACTACGGGGCTGCGCATCGCCGACCGGCTGGCGGCCCGCCCGGAGTTTGAGATCCTGACCATCCCGGAGGGCGACCGCAAGAACGTCCGGGCCCGGGCAGCCAGGATCAACGAGAGTGACCTCTCCTTCCTCTGCCTGCCCGACGCGGCGGCCCGGGAAGTGGCGCCGCTGCTGCGGCCCGATGTGCGGGTGCTGGACACCTCCACCGCCCACCGCACGGCGCCCGGTTGGCTCTACGGCCTGCCGGAACTGCCCGGCGTCCGTTCGGCGCTGGCTGTGGCCACCCGCGTGGCGGTGCCGGGCTGCCATGCCACCGGGTTCATCGCGCCGGTAGCGCCTCTGGTGGCTGCGGGGCTGCTGCCCCGCAGCGCGCACCTGTGCTGCTACAGCCTGACGGGGTATTCCGGCGGCGGCAAGACGATGATCGCCGCGTATCAGGCACCCCGGCAGGACCCGGCCCTCAGCGCCCCGCGCCCCTACGGGCTGGCGCTGCACCACAAGCATCTGCCCGAAATGCGCGCCGTCACCGGGCTGGAAACTGCGCCCAACTTCGTACCCATCGTGGCCGATTACTACGCGGGCATGGTGACGATGGTCCCGCTGGACCTGGAGGCCCTGGGCCTGACGGCGCGGCAGGTGGCCGATACGCTGGCCGCCGCCTACGCGGGCGGGCCGGTGGTCGCGGTGCATCCGCTGAACGAGGGCGCCGACGGGGGCTTCCTGGCTTCCAACGCCCTGGCGGGCTCCGACCGGCTGGAAATTTTCTGCCTGACCAACCCCGAAGGCAACCAGATGCAGCTCATCAGCCTGTTTGACAATCTGGGCAAAGGTTCCTCGGGCGCGGCGGTGCAGTGCATGAACCTGATGCTGGGACTGGACGAATGTGCGGGTCTGGCCCTGTAAACAGATAGATCGCGGAAAGTGAGAGAGAGGAAAAGTATCATGGAAATGTTTCAGCCTGTTGCGGGCGGCGTCTGTGCCGCCAAAGGCTTTTCCGCCGCGGGGGTGCACTGCGGCATCCGGCGCAACCATTCCAAACTGGACCTTGCGCTGATCAAGGCGGACGTGCGCTGTGCGGGCGCAGGCTGCTACACCACCAACAAGGTCTACGGCGCGCCCATCACGGTGGACCGGGAACACCTGGCCGACGGCTACGCCCAGGCCATCCTCGTCAACAGCGGCAACGCCAATACCTGCGCGCCGAACGGCGTCCAGCTGGCCAACGATACCTGCGGCCTGGTGGCAAAGGCCCTGGGCATCGACGCCGCCGACGTGCTGCCCGCCTCCACCGGCGTGATCGGGCAGGCCATGGAGCTGGCCCCCTTTGAAGCGGGCGTCCCGGCCGCCGCCGCCCGGCTGCGCGCCGACGCAGAGGGCAGCCGCGAGGCCGCCACCGCCATCATGACCACCGACACCCACCCCAAAGAGTATGCCGTGGCCTTTACCGCCGGCGGCAGGACCTGCCATATCGGCGCCATCGCCAAGGGTTCCGGCATGATCCATCCCAACATGGCGACCATGCTGCTCTTCATGACCACCGACGCCGGGGTGGAACCCGCGGTGCTGCAGCAGGCCCTTTCCACCGTGGTGCCGGCCACCTTCAACCAGATCTCGGTGGACGGCGACACCTCCACCAACGATACCGTGCTGCTGCTGGCCTCCGGTCTGGCGGGGGTGCAGATCCTGCCCGGAACGCCGGACTATGCGGCCTTCCTGGCGGCGCTGACCGCCGTGGCCGAACATCTCTGCAGGGAACTGGCCGCCGACGGCGAGGGCGCTACCAAGCTGCTGGAATGCACCGTTACCGGCGCGCCCGACCTGGAAACAGCCCGGGCCGTCAGCAAGAGCGTCATCCACTCCACGCTGTTCAAGGCCGCCATGTTCGGGGCCGATGCCAACTGGGGCCGGGCGCTGTGCGCCATCGGCTACACGCCGGGGGATTTTGATGTTTCCCGGACCGCCGTGCGGCTGCGCAGCCGGGCGGGCGAAGTGTTCGTGTGCGAGAACGCCGCCTACCACCCCTACAGCGAGGAGGAGGCCGCCAAAGTCCTGCAGGAAGACGAGATCGGCATTCTGGTGGACCTGGGCAGCGGCGATGCTACGGCCAAGGCCTGGGGCTGCGACCTGACCTACGACTACGTGAAGATCAACGGCGATTACCGCACCTGACGGCGGAGGGGGCACGGGCATGAAAAACGAAGAAATGGCGCTGCTTTTCAGCGAAGCGACGCCCTATATTCAGAAATACCACGGTAAGACGCTGGTCATCAAGTACGGCGGCAACGCCATGGTCAACGATACGCTCAAACTGGCCGTGATGAACGACCTGGTCACGCTGACGCTGCTGGGCGTGCGGGTGGTGCTGGTACACGGCGGCGGTCCGGCCATCAACGAGATGCTGGCCCGCGTCGGCAAGGAGTCCAAATTCGTGGGCGGCCTGCGCTATACCGACAAGGAGACCATGGAGATCGTCCAGCAGGTGCTGGCGGGCCGGGTCAACAAGGACCTGGTGGCGCTGCTCAAGGGCCGGGGCGTGGGCCTGTGCGGCATGGACGGCCACATGCTCACCTGCGCCCGCAAGTCCGACGCGGACCTGGGCTATGTGGGCGAGATCGAGCGGGTGGACACCACCCTGATCGAGCACCTGCTGGCCGACAGCTTCATCCCGGTGATCGCCACCGTGGGCATGGACGGCAACGGCGTGCCCTACAACATCAACGCCGACACCGCCGCCGCCGAGATCGCCATCGCCCTCCACGCCGAAAAGCTGGTCAGCATGACCGACATCGTGGGCCTGCTCTACGACAAAAACGACGAATCCACCCTGATCCCCGAGGTGGAAGTCTCCGAGATCGAGGGCTACAAACAGGCGGGGGTCATCGCCGGGGGCATGCTGCCCAAGATCGAAGGCATGGCCGACGCCATCTATAAGGGCGTCCGCGAAGCGGTCATCATCGACGGCCGGGTGCCCCACTCCATTCTGCTGGAAATGTTCTCCGACCGCGGGGCGGGCACCATGTTCTACCGCCGCGGCAGCCGGTAAGGAGGGAACGCAGTGAATACGCAAGCCATCATCGCGCGGGACGACGCCAACGTCCTGCACACCTACGGCCGCAGCCCCATCGCCCTGGTGGAAGGCCGCGGCATGTATGCCCGGGACGCCGAGGGGCGGGAATATCTCGATTTTACCTCCGGCATCGGGGTCAACGCCCTGGGCTTCTGCCACCCGGCCTGGGTGGCGGCGGTCAGCGCCCAGGCGGGCCGGCTGCAGCACACGTCCAACCTGTACTATACCGAGCCCTGCGGCGCGCTGGCGGAGGAACTCTGCCGCCGCACCGGGCTGGACGCCGTCTTTTTCGGCAATTCCGGCGCCGAAGCCAACGAGGGCGCCATCAAGGCCGCCCGCAAATACAGCGTGGATACCTACGGCCCCGGCCGCAGCAAGGTGCTGACGCTGGTCAACTCCTTCCACGGCCGCACGCTGGCCACCCTGACCGCCACCGGGCAGGAGGTCTTTCACCGGGATTTCGGGCCCTTCCCCGAACAGTTCGCCTATGTCCCGGCGGGGGATCTGGCGGCTCTGCGGGAAGCCGCCGGCGGGCCCGATACCTGCGCCCTGTTGCTGGAACTGGTCCAGGGGGAGGGGGGCGTCGTCGCCCTGGAAAAAGCCTATGTGGAGCAGGTGGCCGCCTTCTGCCGGCAGCGGGACATCCTGCTGCTGGTGGACGAGGTGCAGACCGGTGTGGGCCGCACCGGTACCTTCCTGGCCTGTGAACAGTACGGCCTGCAGCCCGACATCGTCACCCTGGCCAAAGGCCTGGGCGGCGGGCTGCCCATCGGCGCGGTGCTCATGACCCGCAAAGTGGCGCAGCACATGGGCCCCGGCAGCCACGGGTCCACCTTCGGCGGCAACCCGGTGGCCTGCGCGGGGGCGCTGGCCGTGCTGGGGGAACTGACCGATGACCGGCTGGCAAAGGACAACGCCCTGGCCGCGGCCCTGCGGGCGGGGCTGCAAACGCTGCCCCATGTACAGGCCGTCACCGGCCTGGGCCTGATGGTGGGCGTCGCCTTTGCGGACGGCGTCAGCGCCGCCGCAGTGCGCACGGCCTGCGAACGGCAGGGCCTGCTGGTGCTCACGGCCAAGACCCGCCTGCGGCTGCTGCCACCGCTGATCCTGACGCAGGAGGATGTGGACAAAGCCCTTGCCATCCTGCGTTCCGTGTTGGAGAGTTTGTGATGAAACATCTGCTGAAACTGGGCGGCCTGACGCCGCAGGAGATCCTGCATTTCCTGGATGTGGCCGACGAATACAAACGCCTGCACCGGGCCGGGCAGGACCCCAAAGACCTGCAGGGCAGGGCGGTGGCGCTGGTGTTTGCCAAACATTCCACCCGCACCCGCGCCAGCCTGGAGGTGGGCATCTACCAGATGGGCGGGCTGGGCACCTACCTGAGTGCCCACGATTTGCAGACTGCCCGGGGCGAACCCATCCAGGACACCGCCCGGGTGCTGGGGCGGTACTATGACGCCATCGTCTGCCGCACCTACAAGCAGACCGACCTGGACGCGCTGGCGCAGTACAGCGGGGTGCCGGTGATCTCCGGCATGACCGACTACGCCCACCCGCTGCAGGTCCTCACCGATTTGATGACCGTGCGGGAATACAAGGGCCGCCTGACCGGGCTGCAGGCCGGGTTCATCGGCGACGGGTACAACATGGCAAACAGCCTGATCGCGGGCTGCCTGGCCGTGGGCATGCGGCTGACCGTGGCCTGCCCCCGGGGCTACCGTCCGGCGGCGGACGTGCTGCGGCTGGCGCAGGGGTACGGCGATGCGTTCCGGCTGGTGAGCGACCCCGATGAGGCCGCCCGGGACGCCGACGTGCTGTTCACCGACGTGTGGGTCAGCATGGGTATGGAGCGGGAGGCGGAGCGCCGCCGCCGGGATTTCACCGGCTACACGGTGGACGCCGCCCGTCTGGCGCTGGCCAAACCCGATTGCATGGTGCAGCACCCGCTGCCCGCCCACCGCGGGGAGGAGATCGCCCCCGACGTGCTGGAACAGCACGCCGCCGAGATCTTTGACGAGGCCGAAAACCGCCTGCATATGGGCAAGGCCGTGCTGGCCGTCCTGCTGGCGGGGAAATAAAAAGTGCAAAGGGGGCGGGCCGCGCAGGCCCGCCCCCTGCCGGTTCGTGCAGCATAAAGGCCACCCGTTTGTGTGGCATTGCAGGGCGGGGTCTTGACCCCGCCGCAGAGGGTCCCGGCAGGCGCGGCGTTCCCCATCGACCGCCCGGTTTCCGTATACATGTAGGGGCGGCCTGCAGGCCGCCCGCGGCACCGCCCGTTGCCGTGCGGTTATGGGTTTGCCGCCCGTTTATGGGCGATCCGTAGGGCGGGGTCTTGACCCCGCCGCGGCCGTTCGCCATGGCCCGGAACGCCCCGGGCTGCGCCCACGTCCCCGGGCGGCATACATGCCGCCCCTACATCCGTATTTTTTGCTCGTTGCAAACCGAAAGCGGGCAACAGGGCGATGATGCCCCGCAGGCCGGGGTCGTTGAACAGCCGCTTGCGGCCGGTATTGTCCATCATGCGCATGCAGGGCACCTGGCCCAGCAGCTCGGCGGCGTACCAGTCCATCGGTTCGTCGAAACCGGCGTCCTCCGGCGGCAGGGCCCCGCCCACCGAGCGGTTGTGCACGCAGGTCTGGTTCTCTACCGGGGAGGGCATGGCGTCCATCATGATGGCGGCCAGTTCCCGGTCGGCGGGCAGCAGGCGTTTGTCGGGCCAGAGGCGGTTTTTCAGGTTCTGGGCCTCCCACCCGGTGCGCAGCAGCTTGCGGGCGCGCCCGGGGCGGGTGTTGCTCCAGGCTTCCACATACCGCCCAAAAGTTTCTACTACTTGCATACTTCTTTCCCTCGCTCCAGTTTGCGCATTGCGCAAAAAAACAGAGGGTTTCCCGGCCGGAAGCCGGAAAACCCTCGTCCCTCCCCGCGGGAGGCTGTTTTCTGCGCAGATACTATCCGTATTTTACACCCATGCACCGTCAAAATCCATCCTTTTTTGGACAAAACGGCGCTCCCTGTGCGGTCAGACCCGCTGGACCGGGGCCCCGCCGCCGGGGACGGGGATGGCGCAATGCCGCAGGTAGCCGGCAAACAGCAGGGAACTGATCCCCCAGGTCAGCGGGTAGGCCCAGAAGATCACCGCGATCAGGGGGATCAGCTGCACCGTCACCGTGATATAGGCGATGCGTACCGCACACCAGATGGAGAGCATTATGGCCATGGGCACCACCGGCCGGCCCAGCCCGCGCAGGATGCCCGCGCAGCAGTGGCTGAAAGCCAGCAGGCAGTAGAACAGGGCCACCGTGCGGGCCTGCTGCACGCCGAAGGCAATGACGCCGGGTTCGGAGTTGAACAGGCCGATCAGCTGCGGCGCCAGGGCGAACATCCCCACGCCGATGCCCTCCGCCAGCAGGCAGGAGGCCGCCAGCCCGAAGCGCATGCTGCTGCGGACCCGGTCGGGGCGGCCGGCGCCCACGTTCTGGCTCACGTAGGTGGCCAGCGCCATGGAAAAGCAGGTCACCGGCAGAAAAGCGAACCCTTCCAGCTTGCTGTAAGCCCCGCACCCGGCCATGGCCTGGGCGCCGAAAGCGTTGATGTTGGCCTGCACGATGACGTTGGCCAGGGAGACCACCGAGTTCTGCAGCCCGGAGGGCACGCCCTGGGCGATGACGGCGCGCAGCGTGGCGGGATGGAAGCGCACCTGCCGCCAGCGCACGCCATAGGCGGCTTCGGTGCAGGTCAGGCGGCGGAAGGCCAGCAGGGCGCTGACCGTCTGGGAGAGGATGGTGGCCAGGGCCGCGCCGCCCACGCCCATATGCAGCCCGGCAATGAACCACAGGTCGAGCACCACGTTGAGCAGCGAAGCCACGATCAGGTAGATCATGGGGCTGCGGCTGTCGCCCACCGACTGCAGGATGCTGGCTTCCACGTTGTACATGACAACGGACAGCGAACCGATGAAATAGACCCGGAAATAGACGATGGAATCCCCGAGCACCTCCGGCGGGGTGCCCATCCAGCGCAGGATCTGCGGGGTGAGCAGCACGCCCGCCGCACTCAGGACTGCGCCGGCGGTCAGGCCCAGGGCCACCGTGGTATGTACGACGCGGCGCAGCGCTTCCGCATTGCCGGAACCGTAGTGCCGCGCCACCAGCACCCCTGCGCCCAGGCTGACGCCGTTGACGAACCCGGTCAGCAGGAAGATCAGACTGCCCGACGACCCGACGGCCGCCAGCGCCTCGCCGCCCAGAAAGTTGCCCACGATGAGGGAGTCCACCGCATTGTACAGCTGCTGGAACAGGTTGCTGAAAAAAATCGGCACGGCGAACAGCAGCATCCCCCGCATCACGCTGCCGCGGGTCAGCGAAACATCCTTTTCGGCCACAGGCACATCCACTCCTCGCTCTGATCGCATTTCGTCCTCTATCCTACGCGCCGCCCCGCAGAATGTCAATACAGGGCGCCGCCGGCGGGCCGGGAACTGCAAAAAAACTTGTGGACTGCCGCAAAACCCTGTATAATATACCATGTATCCATGAAAAACGGGGGGATATGGGGCATGAATATCCAATTGCAAGACCTCACCAAGCAGTTCCCGGCCCGCGGCAAAAAAGCCCGGGGCGCGGTCACGGCGGTGCGGGACCTGACCTTTGAAGTGCCGGACGGCAAACTGGTGGGGCTGCTGGGGCCTTCGGGCTGCGGCAAGTCCACCACGCTGAACATGATCTGCGGGCTGGAAACGCCCACTGCGGGCCGGATCTTTTTCGGCGGCGAGGATGTGACCGCGCTGCCGCCGGAACTGCGGGGCGTGGGCATGGTGTTCCAGAACTATGCCCTTTACCCCCACCTGACGGTGCTGCAGAACATCACCTTCCCGCTGGAAAACCTGAAAGGCGCGCAGAAACTGACCAAAGCCGAGATGCGCCGCCGCGCGCTGGAAACCGCCGCCCTGGTGCAGATCGAACCGCTGCTGGACCGCAAGCCGAAGGAACTGTCCGGCGGGCAGCAGCAGCGGGTCGCCATTGCCCGCGCGCTGGTCAAGGCGCCGCGGGTACTGCTGCTGGACGAGCCGCTGTCCAACCTGGACGCCCGCCTGCGCCTGCAGACGCGGGAGGAGATCTGCAAGATCCAGAAAAAGACCGGCATCACCACGCTGTTCGTCACCCACGACCAGGAGGAAGCCATGAGCATCTCGGACTTCATCGTGGTCATGAGGGACGGCGTGCTGATGCAGCAGGGCGCGCCCCAGCAGGTCTACGACGACCCCGCCTGCCTGTTTGTGGCCAAATTCCTGGGCACGCCGCCCATCAACGTCTTTGCCGGCGAGGTGAAGGACGGCATGCTGCTGCTGGCAGGGCAGAAGGCGCTGCCCGTGCCCGGCGCGCCCGACGGCGAAGTATGGGCCGGCGTGCGGCCCGAGGGGTTCGCGCCGGCCGCCGGCGGCCCGGTGGCGTGCGCCCTCAGCCGGGTGGAGGTGCTGGGCCGGGATACCAGCATCGTCTGCACCCATCCCGCCCTGGAAGGGGACACCGTGCGCGCCATCGTCCGGCCCGAGGAGCTCACTGCCCCCGTGGACGGGGCCGTCCGTTTTGCCCTCAAGCCGGACAAGGTGTTCCTGTTCGGCCGCGGGGACGGGCAGCGCATTCGGTTCGGCGGCCGGGCCGCCCGCGCGTAAGGGGGCAGGAAGATGGACCGCAATTCCAAAAAAGCATGGCTTTACCTGCTGCCGTCGCTGGTGCTGCTGGGGCTGTTCCTGGTCTACCCGCTGATCGACGTGGCCGTCTACTCGCTGGAGGAATGTTTCAACTTTGCCTCCCAGACCTACCAGGGCGTGGGGCTGTACAACTATTCCTACGTGCTGCACGACCCCTACTTCCTGCAGGCGGTGGAAAACACCTTCGTGCTGGTCATCATCACGGTGCCGGTCTCCACCATCCTGGCGCTGGTCATCTCCACGGCGCTGTCCTCCATCCGGCCGCTGCGCAAACTCTACCAGACCGTCTACTTCCTGCCCTACGTGACCAACACGCTGGCCGTGGGGCTGGTGTTCATGGTGCTGTTCCAGCGCACCGAATACACCGAC
This sequence comes from Candidatus Gemmiger avistercoris, assembly GCA_019116705.1. GTDB lineage: Bacteria > Bacillota > Clostridia > Oscillospirales > Ruminococcaceae > Gemmiger > Gemmiger avistercoris. Next base: position 19,368 of record DXBF01000031.1, on the reverse strand, counting down.
GGCCTTGTGAACCTGATGCTGGCCTGGTTCGGCGCGGGGCCCGTCGATTTTATCAACGGCCCCCACTGGGCCAAGATGTTCGTGCTCTGCTTTTACACCGTCTGGGTGGTGCTGCCCTTCAAGATCCTGGTGCTGACCAGCGCGCTGGCCTCGGTCAACGACGAGTACTACAAGGCCGCCCGGGTAGACGGCACCAGCCGCACCCGCATCTTCTTCCGCATCACGCTGCCAATGATCTCGCCCATGATCGTCTACCTGGTCATCACCGGGTTCATCGGCGCGTTCAAGGCCTACAGCGACGCGGTGGCCCTGTTCGGCACCGACCTGAACGCCGCGGGCATGAACACCATCGTGGGCTATGTGTATGACATGCTCTACGGCGACAGCGGCGGCTACCCGTCCTATGCCTCGGCGGCGGCCATCCTGCTGTTCGTCATCGTGCTGACCATCACCTGCATCAATCTGCTGGTCACCCGCAAGCGTGGGGAAGGGGGCGTGTCACTGTGAACCACGAAGCCTGCGAACAAAAACGGCAGGCCCTGCGCCGCCGGGACAACCTGCGCAGGGCGCTGACCTACCTGTTCCTGAGTTTCTGGGCCGTGGTGGTGCTGTTCCCGTTCTACTGGATGGTGCTCACCTCGCTCAAAAGCTACGGGGCGTACAACTCCGAGCATGTGCCGGTGTTCTTCACCACCGAGCCCACGCTGGAAAACTACCGCAACGCGTTCACCGCCGTGCCGCTGGGCGGCTACCTGCTGAACACGCTGATCTTTGCGGCCGTCACCACCGCCGTCATGGTGGTGGTCAGCACGCTGGCGGCCTACGCCTTCGCCCGGCTGCGCTTCCGGGGCAAAAACCTGCTGTTCGGGCTGTTTCTGTCCATGATGATGATCCCCACCGAACTGGTGGTCATCACCAACTTTGTCACCATCACCAACTGGGACCTGCGCAACAGCTTTGCGGGCCTGATCCTGCCTTCCATCACCTCGGTGTTCTATATCTATCTGCTCAAGGAAAACTTTGAACAGGTGCCCGACGAACTCTACCGCGCCGCCAAGGTGGACGGAACCTCCGACCTGAAATACCTGTGGAAGGTCATGATCCCCATCTGCCGCCCCACCCTCGTCACCATCACCATCCTCAAACTGATCGAGTGCTGGAACTCCTACGTCTGGCCCCGGCTCATCACCGACGACCCGGCCTACTACCTCGTCTCCAACGGCATCCAGGAGATCCGCGAAAACGGCTTCGGCCGCGAGAATATCCCCGCCATGATGGCGGCGGTGGTGGTGATCTCGGTGCCGCTGATCCTGCTGTTCCTGGCCTTCCGCAACAAGATCATGGAGGGCGTTTCGAGAGGAGGCACCAAGGGATGAAACACCGTACCCGTCCCGCCGCGCTGCTGCCGGCCGCCGCGCTGGCCGTCGGGCTGCTGCTCACCGGCTGCCACGGCAGCCGGGAACAGGCCGCCTTCACCGTGCCGGACAGCTTCGACGCCAGCCGGGACTATGAGATCACCTTCTGGGCCAAGAACGACACCAACAAGACCCAGACCGACATCTACCGCCAGGCCATCGAGGATTTCCAGGCCCTGTACCCCAACATCACGGTGACGCTGCGGCTCTACACCGACTACGGCGACATCTACAACGACGTGATCACCAACATTTCCACCGGCACCACGCCCAACGTCTGCATCACCTACCCCGACCACATCGCCACCTACCTGACCGGCGACAACGTGGTGGTGCCGCTGGACGGCCTGTTCACCGATGAAAAGTACGGCCTGGGCGGCAGCGAACTGGCCTTCGACGGCCCCGCGCAGGACGAGATCATGCCCCGGTTCCTGGAAGAAGGCCGCCTGAACGGCCACTACTACGCCCTGCCCTATATGCGCTCCACCGAGGCCTGCTATGTGAACAAGGATATGGTGGAGGCCCTGGGCTTCACCCTGCCCGAGGACACCCTGACCTGGGACTTCATCTGGGAAGTGTCCGAGGCGGCGGCCGCCACCAAAGGGGCCGACGGCATCTATGCCATCAACGGCCAGGAAGTGCTGATCCCCTTTATCTACAAATCCACCGACAACATGATGATCCAGATGCTGCGCCAGTTGAACGCGGGCTATTCCACCGCGTCGGGGGACGTGCAGCTGTTCAACGACACTACCAAAGACCTGCTGCTGGATATTGCGGGCCATACCGCCAGCGGGGCCTTCTCCACCTTTAAAATTTCCGGCTACCCGGCCAACTTCCTGAACGCCGGGCAGTGCATTTTCGCGGTGGACTCCACCGCCGGGGCTACCTGGATGGGCTGCGACGCGCCGCTGGTGGATATCGACCCCAGCGAGATCGTGGAGTTCGAGACCGCCGTCTACCCGGTGCCCCAGTTCGACCCCGCCCACCCGCAGATGATCAGCCAGGGGCCGTCGGTCTGCATCTTCAACAAGGAGGACCCGCAGGAAGTGCTGGCCTCCTGGCTGTTCGCCCAGTACCTGCTGACGGACGAGGTCCAGATCGCATACTCCCAGACCGAGGGCTACGTCCCCGTGACCGAAAAGGCCCGCAGCACGCCGGAATACCAGGACTATCTCTCCCGCGCCGGGGAAGATGACGATGACCACTACGATATCAAGATCCAGGCCGCGCAGCTTTTGCTGGACCACCCCGACGACACCTTCACCACGGCGGTGTTCAACGGTTCGGCCAGTTTGCGCAACGCGGCGGGCCAGCTCATCGAGGATGTGACCAAAGGCGTGCGCCGCGGCCAGACGGTGGACGATGCGTTCATCGACCAGCTTTATACCGACACCGCCGCCCTCTACCACCTGGATTCGATGGCGGCCAACGGGGCCGTCAAGGCCGACCTGGGCCCGCTGCCCGGAACGGCGGCGGCCCTGCTGGCGGCGCTGGCTGCCGCCTGGGCGTGCATCCTGGCCTGCGTGGCCCGGCAGGCGGTGCGCGCGCGCAAAAAGGTAAAAAAAGAGTAAGAAAAACCTGGCGGCGGTTGCTTTTTTCGCGATTTGCAGTATAATAAAAGCGGCTGCTGCGCACCCTGCGCCGCACCCCCGAACATAAGGAGGAAAGAACCTATGAAAAAGTTTTTGTCTGTGCTTCTGGCGCTGGGTCTGGCTGTGTCCGCCACCGCCTGCGCGGGCGGCGCTTCGTCTTCCAGCGAGGCCGCTTCCGGTGAACCCGAAGCCACCCCGGCGGCGGAGTCCGAAGCCGCCACGTCTGAAGCGGCTGCCCCCATCGGCGAGGTCATGACCTACGACGAGTATATGGCGATCGAGGTCAAGGAAGGTGACAGAGTGCCTGTCACCATCCAAGGCTATGTCCAGGCGAAGCAAAGCCTGTACACTGATCCGACTACTGGTCTTAGCAATACCTCTCTCTATCTGCAGGATGAGGATGGCGCCTATTTTGCTTACCGCGTCCAGTGCACCCCTGAGGACTTTGAAAAGCTGACCGAGGGGGTCTGTGTGCAGATCAGCGGCGAAAAAACGATGTGGGCCGGCGAGGTGGAAATCGCGGAAGGCTGCACCTTTACTTTTGTCGATGACGCTGACACCTACGTGGCCGAGCCCGTGGACGTGACCGAACTGCTGGGCACCGACGAACTGGAGAGCCATCAGAACCAGAAGGTCAAGTTCACTGGCCTGACCGTGGCCCCCAGCGAAATCGATGGTGATGAGACCCAGTACGCCTTCCTGTACAACTACGACGGTTCCGGCACCCAGGGCGACGATGTGTACTTCAACGTGGAGTACAACGGCGAAAAATACCAGTTCCTGGTGGAGAGCTACCTCTGCGACAGCGAGAGCGAAGTCTACAAGGCCGTGGAGGCCCTGGAGATCGGCCAGACCATCGACTGCGAGGGCTTCCTCTACTGGTACGAGGGCGTCAACCCCCACATCACTTCTGTGACGGTCAACGGCTAAGCGGCACTCAAAGAGGGCAACAGTCACGCACGGCGGTGCCTGACGCTCATGTTTGACGGGTTGCGGTTTCCGCATCCCGCTGCGCGCCTTGGGCGGCGCTTGCGCTCTGCGACCGCTGCCCCTGCTCCGCCTCGCTGCATCCGCCGCAGGCGGCGCGCGGCTTCGCAGCCCTTTGGATTCCCTTTCGACAAAATTTCACCCAAAACCGCGCACTCGGCCCGTAGGGCCTCGCACACAATTTTGGGTGAAATTTCCCTGGTTGTGTCGCCGCCGTCGGCACATGTCCGCCGTCGGCGACGGTTTTATTAGAAATTTGAGCCGGTAGGGGCGGCGCAGCTTTGGCTGCGCCGCCCTTTTTCTTTGCTTGCCCTTGTGCTATACTGGGGGCAGGACCCGGAAGGAGGGAGCGCCATGCGCATCGTCACCCTGATCGAAAACACCCCCGGCGCACCGGGCTGCGCCCACGAGCACGGCCTGAGCCTGTACGTCGAGACCGGCCGCCATACCCTGTTGATGGACACCGGCGCCACCGGCGCCTTCGCCGCCAACGCGGCGGTGCTGGGGCTAGACCTGGGGCGGGTGGATACCATCGTGCTGAGCCACGGCCACTACGACCACGCGGGCGGGCTGCGGCAGGCGGCGGCGCTGGCCCCGGGGGCCCGCATCTATATGCAGCGGGGCGCGGCGGGGGAATTTTTCCACGGCGAGCGGTACATCGGCATCGACAAAGCCATCCTGGAACTGCCGGGGCTGCGCCTGCTGGACGGCGACTGCCGCCTGGATGAAGAACTGTTTCTGTTTGCGGGGATCACCGGGCGGCGGTTCTGGCCCCGGAGCAACCGGGAACTGTCGGTGCGCCGGGCCGACGGCAGCCGGGTGCAGGACGATTTTGCCCATGAACAGTGCCTGGTGGTGTGCCAGGGCGGGCGGCATATCCTGCTCTCCGGCTGCGCCCATAACGGCATCCTCAACATCCTGGACCGTTACCGCGCTTTGTTCGGCGCGGACCCCGATGTGGTGGTCAGCGGCTTCCACATGAAGCAGGCCGGCCCCTACACCGGCGCGGAGTGGCAGACCATCGAGCAGACCGGCCGCGCTCTGCAGGCGTACCGGCACACGCAGTTCTACACCGGCCACTGCACGGGCCGCCCGGCCCAGGAACGGCTGCAGCAGATCCTGGGGGATCAGCTGCGCGCGCTGCACAGCGGCGAGGAACTGGCGCTGTGAACGGCGCGCGGCCCTTATCACATGGACAAAGCCTCGCCCCGCGCGATATCGCGCGGGGCGAGGCTTTGTACGCACGAAACCGGTCAATAGACAAAGGCTTTCTGCGCCAGATAGTTGAGGAAGAACAGCGCCACATCCACCGGGATCTTCAACCCCAGTTCCGGCACGGCGGGCAGCAGGGCGGCCAGCCAGGCCACCAGCAGCGCGCTGGCCAGCGTTTTGAGCACCGTGATCACGGTGTACAGGCTGGCGGAACGGCCGTGGGCGGTGTGGCTCTGAAATACCAGAAAATAGTTGATAAGGTAGTTGCACAGCGAGGACAGCACCCGCGCCGCAACGGTGGCGGCAACAATGGCTGCGGCTTCCGGCAGGGCGGGGCGCAGCGCTTCGCACAGCAGGGCGAAGGCCGCCAGGTCCACCATGCTGGAGGACAGCGACGAAAGCGAAAACTTCCCGAACCGCAGCACGGCGGCTTTGGCACTATGCACGAAGCAGGGCTCCTTTCTTTATATACCATGCACAAAGAATGGGGACTGCTTTCAGTGTAAGCCTTTTGGCGGCAAAAGTCAACCGCCGCGCCGCCGGAAGGCGCGGGGCAGGCGCATGGGCCCCGGGCGCGGGGCGTTCACAGGTTCAGCCGGTACACCAGGCAGGGCCGCCCGCCGGTGCCGTAATTCATATCGCCCGCCACCTGGCCCTGCTGGGCCAGGTAGGCCAGATACCGCCGCACCGTCACCACCGAAAGCCCGGCGGCCTCGGCGATCTCCTCACAGGTGCAGGCACGGTCGGGAGCGCTGCGCATACAGGCCAGGATGCGTTCCCGGGTCTGGGCCTGCATGCCTTTGGGCAGGGCGGCCGGGGCGGGGGGCGCTGCATGGAGCAGGCTGTCCAGCGCGCTCTGGTCCAGGCTGCCGCGCATGGCGCTGCGGCGGCGGCAGAAGGCGTCCAGCGCCTGCCGGAACCGCTCATAGGCGAAAGGCTTGACCAGGTAATCCACCACGCCCAGGCGGGTCAGGGCCTCCACCGTGGCGGCGTCGTTGGCGGCGGTGATCATGATCACATCCGCCGCGATGCCGGCGGTCCGCACGGCCTGCAAAAATTCCAGCCCGTTCATCTGGGGCATGTAAAAATCCAGGATCACCAGGTCGGCAGAGTTGTGCCGCAGCCATTCCAGCGCCCGCCGCGGCAGGGCAAAGGTGCAGGCCACGGCAAAGCGGCCGTCCTGCTCGGTATAGCGGCGGTTGAGTTCGGTGATCAGGGGGTCGTCCTCCACAATGACAACAGTATACATAGGGAACCTTTCTGCAGGGGAACTGCTGTTTCCGGGGCGTCAGGGCGCGTTCGCGGGCGGCTGGGGCGGGAAGGTGAGGATGAAGGAACTGCCCACCCCCTGGGTGGATTCCACGCGGATCTCGCCCCCGTAGGCGTCCACGATGCGTTTGACCAGGAACAGCCCGGTGCCGTGCCCCTCGCCTTTGGAGGTGGCGCCCCGCTCGAACAGATGTTCGCGTACTTCCTCCGGCATGCCGCAGGCATTGTCGTCCACGCTCAGGATCAGCCCGCGGTCGCTTTCCAGGATGGCCACAGCCACTTCATGCAGCGGCGCGGCGGGGGATTTGCCGAAGGCGTCGAAGGAATTTTCGATCAGGTTGCCCAGCACCGTGATCATGGCCGAGGCGGGCAGGCAGGGCGTGTCGGCGCTCAGGCGGCTTTCGGGGGCCAGGGTCAGGCGCACGCCCAGTTCGGCGGCGCGGCAGCTCTTGCCGATCAGCAGCGCCGCCACCGAGGGCTCGGCGATGCACTGGGAGATCTGTCGTACCGAGAGCGCCCGCGTCTGGGTCAGCTGCAGCACGTACTCCTCGGCCCGCTGGGCCTCGCCCAGCTGCAGAAGCCCCAGGATCACATGCAGCTTGTTCATGAATTCGTGGGTGTAGGCGCGCATGGCCTCCACGATGTGCTGTACGCCGGTCAGTTCCCGGGCCAGGCGGGTCACTTCGGTGCGGTTGCGGAAGATCGCCACCGCGCCCACGATCTGCCCGTCCCGCCGTACCGGCATCCGGTCCGACAGTACGCGGACCCCCGTGCGCTGGGTCTGCACGCTGACGCTGTACTCGGCCTTGCCGGTATGCAGCACGCGGGGAATACTGGACTGGGGGCGGACGGTTTCCAGCAGCTGGCCCACGGCGGTGTTTTTGTCCAGCGAGAGCAGTTCCGCCGCGGCCCGGTTCAGATAGATCACCCGGTGGTCCCGGTCGATGGCCAGCAGCCCTTCGTCCAGCGCGTCCAGCAGTTCCATGCGGCGCAGGAACAGGTCGCGGAAGGCGTCGGGTTCGTACCCCAGCAGGTCGCTTTTGACCCGCCGCGCCAGCTGCAGGCTCAGCAGCGCGCCCACGCCCAGCGCCGCCAGCCCGATGAGCAGATAGATGGCCAGCGTGCGCAGCACCGTAAAACGGATGGAGCGCAGGTACAGCCCGGCCATCACGTAGCCCCGGATACTGCCGTCGTCCCGGCGCACGGCGGCGTAGGCGCAGTAGTCGGCGCCCATAGGCGTCTCGGCGTCGTCCAGCAGCGGGGCCGCGCCGTCCACCAGCTGCCGGCGCAGCCCGTCGCCCAGCGGCTGCAGCGCGCCGGGGTCGCCGGTCCCGGCCACGATGTCATAAAAGTACAGCGGGACGCCGTTTTCGTCGTACAGAACGAACAGGTCGATGCCTGCCAGCCCCTGCACCGTGCGGTCCACATAGCGGTACGTCGCTTCCTCGCGGCCGTCGCCCACGATGTTCAGCGTGTGGGCCACCGCCTGCACGGCCGCCGTCAGCGTGTCGTCGCGCATGCGGTGTTCCTGCACCAGGCTCAGGGCCAGGCCCGCGCCGGTGGCCAGCACCATCGCCACCAGGATGCCCAGCACCGAGACCCGGCGGATGCGGGAATAGATCGTATGCCCGGCCGTCTTTTTTTCCATGGAAAGTCCCTCCTTCGGCGGGGTGTTTTCCTGCGGTTATGATACCACCTTCGCGGGGAACCGTCAATCTTGCACAAAGTTGGGGGCGGATCGGTGGAGAAAATGCGTGCATCTGCACGGTTCCGTTTTTTTTATTTTCGTAAGTCTTATCAGGGCAGGGCGGCGGGCGTAAGATAAAAAGGACGAAAAAGAGGTGAACTGAGTTGGAAGGCTTCAAACAAACCCTGCTGGAAGCAATGCAGAACGAGACCGCGTTCACGATCCCGCTTTTCGGCGGCATCCCTGTCGGGAGCGCGGTGGTGGTCACCTGGATCATTATGGCGGTCTGGATGGCGGCAACGCTTCTGGCAACACGGAATCTCAAAGTACGCGACCCGGGCAGGGTCCAGGTGGTGCTGGAGAGCGGCGTCAGCTTCCTCAACGGCTTCGTCAGGGACACCATCGGTCCCCACTGGCGGCCCTTTGCCCCCTACCTGGGCACGGTGGCGCTCTACATCGGCATGGCGAACATCATCGGCCTGTTCGGGCTGACCTCGCCCACCAAGGATGTGAACGTCACCGCCGCCCTGGCCCTGATGAGCATGGTGCTGATCTACGGCGCCCAGTTCCGCTACAACGGCCTGCTGGGCGGCCTCAAACGCTTCGGCAAACCCACGGCGGTGATGGTGCCCATCAACCTGATGGAAGTCCTGATCCGCCCGCTGGCCTTGTGCATGCGTCTTTTCGGCAACGTACTGGGCGCCTATATCATCATGGAGATCATCAAATATCTGGTGCCCGCCGTCATCCCGGCCGTGTTCAGCATCTACTTCGATCTGTTCGACGGTTTGATCCAGACGGTCGTCTTTGTGTTCCTGACCGCCATGTTCACCGGCGAGGGCATCAAGGAAGAAGAATGACCCCCGCCTGTCCGGCGGACCCGCCGCCGGACGTGCCCCCCCCCCAAAAAAATCATAGTCATCTGACAGGAGGAACTTATCATGATCGGACTTATTGCAGCAGGCATCGCAGTTTTCACCGGCATCGGCGCCGGTATCGGCATCGGTATCGCCACCGGCCACGCCAGCGAGGCCATCGCCCGTCAGCCTGAAGCCGCCGGCAAGATCAACAGCACGCTGCTGCTTGGCGCCGCCATGGCCGAAGGCACCGCCATTTTCGGTTTCGTCACCGCCCTGATCATCGTCTTTACAGGCTGATCGTCGGTTTGGACCCCACGATCCCGAACAGTCTGCAAGGAGGTGTGCAGGATGCTGGATATCCAGCCCTCAACCATTATTTTTACGATCATCAACCTGCTGGTGCTGTATTTCTTTTTCCGCAAGTTCCTGTTCGGCCGGGTCAACGCCGTTCTGGAAGAGCGGGAACAGCTGATCCATAAAGAGATCAGCGAGGCCGAGGCGAACAACGCCAAAGCGCAGGAACTGCAGAAAGAATACGAAGCAAAACTGGCCGGTGCGCGCGAGGAAGCCGCCCAGCTGGTGGCCGGGGCCAAGGCCCGCGCCGACCAGGCCTACGCGGCCCGCATGGCCGAGGCGGAAGCCGACGCCAAGCAGGCCGCGGCGGAAGCCGAGACCCGCCTGGCCGCCGAGCGCAGCGAGATGCTGCGTTCCGCCCGTGCCGAGGTGGCAAAGCTGGCCGTGCTGGCCGCCACCGAGGTGGCGGGCAAGCGGCTGGATACCGACTCCGACCGCGCCCTGGCCGAGGAATTTCTCGAGAAGGTGGGTGAAGCGAAATGAGCGAAACGACCCAGCGTTACGCCGCCGCCCTGTTCGGCGCGGCGGGGCATGACGCCAAAGCCGTCCGCGCAGCCGCCGAAGCCCTGATGGCGGACCAGCCCCTGTGGACCGCGCTGCAGAGCCGGGCGGTCACCCTGACCGAGAAAAAGCAGCTGATCCGGGACGCCGCCGAACTGGACGGCCAGGAGGCCCTCAAGACCTTCCTGGGCCTGGCAGCCGAAGCGGACGCCCTGGGCGAACTGCCCGCCATCCTGGCCGAGTATTCCCGCCTGGCGCTGGCCGCCCAGGGCGGCGTGGAGTGCCGCGTCACCTGTGCCCGCCAGCCCGACGAAGCCACCCAGGAGGCCATCCGTCAGGCCGTGTGCAAGCTGCGCGGCGCCAGGAACGCCGTGCTGGAGATCCGGATCGACCCCGCCATCCTGGGCGGTTTCGTGCTGGATGTGGACGGCGTGACCTACGACCGCAGCGTCAAGGGCCGCCTGGACCGGCTGGCCCGCGGCATGCAGGACGCCCCCGATTCCGGGGATATGGACCGGCTGGCCGACCAGATGAAGGCCGCCATTGCCGGGAATACCGATGAAGTGGACGCAGTGGAGACCGGCCGCGTGCTGTCGGTGGGCGACGGCATCGCCAACGTCAGCGGCCTGCGCCGCGCCGTCTACGGCGAACTGGTGGAGTTTGAAAACGGCACCCCCGGCATCGTGCTGGACCTGCGCCGCAGCCGCACCGGCGTTATCCTGCTGGGCAGCCAGGAGGGCCTGACCGAAGGCAGCCTCTGCCGCCGCACCGGCCGCCCCGCCGACGTGCCGGTGGGCGATGCGCTGGTCGGCCGCACCGTCAACGCCCTGGGCCAGCCCATCGACGGCCTCGGCCCCATCGAGACTTCCGAACGCCTGCCCATCGAGCATGAGGCTTCCGGCGTCATCAGCCGCGAGCCTGTCAACCAGCCCATGCAGACCGGCATCCTGGCCATCGACGCCATGGTGCCCATCGGCCGCGGCCAGCGCGAGCTCATCATCGGCGACCGCCAGACCGGCAAGACCGCCATCGCGGTGGACGCCATCCTGAACCAGAAGGGGCAGGACATGATCTGCATTTATGTGGCGATCGGCCAGAAAGAGTCCACCGTGGCCCGCCTGCGGGAGACCTTCCGCCAGTACGGCGCCATGGCCTACACCATCATCGTCTCGGCCCCTGCGGGGGAGGGCGCGCCCATGCAGTATATCGCCCCGTATGCGGGCGCGGCTATGGGCGAGTATTTCATGGCCCACGGCAAGGACGTGCTGATCGTCTATGACGACCTCTCCAAGCATGCGGTGGCCTACCGCACGCTGTCGCTGCTGCTGCGCCGCAGCCCCGGCCGCGAGGCCTACCCCGGCGACGTGTTCTATCTGCACAGCCGCCTGCTGGAACGCGCCTGCCGCCTGACCAAAGAATACGGCGGCGGTTCCATGACCGCCCTGCCCATCGTCGAGACCCAGGCCGGCGACGTTTCGGCCTATATCCCGACGAACGTCATCTCCATCACCGACGGCCAGATCTATCTGGAGACCAACCTCTTCCATTCCGGCCAGCGGCCCGCCGTCAACGTGGGCCTGTCGGTGTCCCGTGTGGGCGGCTCCGCCCAGACCCGCGCCATCAAAAAGACCGCGGGCACGCTGCGCATCGACCTGGCCCGCTACCGCGAACTGGAAGTCTTTACGCAGTTCAGTTCCGACCTGGACCCCGAGACCCGCAAGGCGCTGGATCACGGCAAGCGGATGATGGCGCTGCTGCGCCAGCCCCGCTGCACCCCCATGGCGGTCAGCCGCCAGGCGGTGATCCTCTACATCGCCACCAACGGCCTGCTGGCCGACGTGCCGGTGGAGGAAGTCAGCCGTTTCGCCAATGCCTTTGTGGACCTGCTGGAGCGGGAGCAGCCCGCGCTGATCGGCGAGATCGACGAGACCGGCGCTTTGTCCGGCACGGCCACCGAGCAGATCCGCACCACGCTGGACAGCTATAAAAAGCAGGTGAGCGCGCAATGGAAAGCATAAAGGAGATCCGCACCCATATCGACAGCGTCCAGCAGACGCTGAAGATCACCAATGCGATGTACCTGATCTCTTCCTCCAAACTGCGCAAGGCCCGCCAGCAGCTCATCAATGTGCAGCCCTACTTCACCAAGACCCGGCAGACCATCTCGGACATCCTGCACAGGACCGAGGATGTGGAGCACATCTACTTTGACCGCCGCCCGGACAAACCCCACAAAGTGGGTTACATCGTCATCACCGGCGACAAGGGCCTGGCCGGCGCCTACAACCACAACGTGCTGCGCATGGCCGAGGAACACATGAAACAGTTTGACGATACCACGCTGTTTCTGATCGGCCAGGTGGGGCGCAGCTACTTCCGCCACAAGGGCGTGGACATTGCCGTGGAATTCATGTACACGGCCCAGGACCCCACGGCCTACCGCGCGCGGGAGATCGCCGAGACCATCGTGGAGCATTTCCGCAAAGGGCGGCTGGACGAGGTCTACATCGTCTATACCGAGATGGTCACCTCGATGACGCTGGAACCCCGTATCCTCAAGCTGCTGCCGCTGGACCGGGACGCCTTCCCCTGGCAGCCGCGCCCCCGGGCGGACGGCGGCGTGCGGCGGGAAGTGACGTATATGCCCTCCCCGGCGCGGGTGCTCGACCACATCGTGCCCGGCTACCTCAAGGGGCTGCTGCTGGGCACCATGGTGGAGTCCTTCTGCTCGGAGCAGAACGCCCGCATGCTGGCCATGGACACCGCTACCGACAACGCCCGCGAGCTGCTCAAGACCCTGCAGCTGGACTATAACCGTGCCCGCCAGACGGCCATCACCCAGGAGATCACCGAGATCGTGGCCGGCGCGCAGGGCGGCGACGACGATGGGGGCGACGGGGACGCCTGGGACGAAACCCGGTGACCGCCGCGCCACAAGAAAGGAAAGACTGTTATGCAACACAAAGGTGTGATCGCGCAGGTGCTGGGCCCTGTCGTTGACGTACAGTTCAGCGAGGGCGCCCTGCCGCAGATCAATGAGGAACTGTTCGTCGAGAAGGCGGACGGCCGCCGCACCATGGAGGTTGCCCGCGACATCGGCCGCCATGCGGTGCGCTGCATCCTGCTCTCGCCGGGCGAGGGCCTTGCGCGCGGCGACGAGGTCGTCGCCACCGGCCACTCGATCGAGACGCCGGTGGGCGAGGCCACGCTGGGCCGTATGTTCAACGTGCTGGGCGAACCCATCGACGAAAAAGGCCCGGTGGAGACCCCCGAAAAGTGGTCCATCCACCGCGACCCGCCGCCCTTTGAGGAACAGAACCCCGATACCGAGATCCTCGAGACCGGCATCAAGGTCATCGACCTGCTGGCCCCCTACACCCGCGGCGGCAAGATCGGCCTGTTCGGCGGCGCGGGCGTGGGCAAGACGGTGCTGATCCAGGAACTGATCCACAACATCGCTACCGAACACGGCGGCTATTCCATCTTCACCGGCGTGGGCGAGCGCACCCGCGAGGGCAACGACCTCTGGCGTGAAATGGGCGAGAGCGGCGTGCTGAACAAGACCGCGCTGGTCTTCGGCCAGATGAACGAGCCGCCGGGAGCCCGTATGCGCGTGGCCCTGACCGGCCTGACCATGGCCGAGTATTTCCGCGACCGCCAGAAGCAGAACGTGCTGCTCTTCATCGACAACATCTTCCGCTATGTCCAGGCCGGTTCCGAGGTCAGCGCCCTGATGGGCCGCATGCCCTCCGCCGTGGGCTACCAGCCCACCCTGGCCGATGAGGTGGGCGCGCTGCAGGAGCGCATCACTTCCACCAAAAACGGGTCCATCACCTCGGTGCAGGCCGTCTATGTGCCCGCCGACGACCTGACCGACCCGGCCCCCGCCACCACCTTCAGCCATCTGGACGCCACCACCGTGCTGTCCCGCAAGATCGTGGAGCAGGGCATCTATCCGGCTGTGGACCCGCTGGAATCCACCAGCCGCATCCTGGAGCCGGACATCGTGGGCGACCGTCATTACCGCGTTGCCCGCGGCGCGCAGGAACTGCTGCAGCGCTACCGCGACCTGCAGGACATCATCGCCATTTTGGGCATGGAGGAACTGTCCGAGGAGGACCGCAAGACGGTGGCCCGCGCCCGCCGCATGCAGCAGTTCTTCTCCCAGCCCATGTTCGTGGCGGAGCAGTTCACCGGCCTGCAGGGCCGCTATGTGCCGCTGGCAGAGACCCTCAAGGCGTTTGAGGCGCTGCTGGGCGGCGAATTGGACGAGTATCCCGAGTCCGCCTTCTCGATGGTGGGCACCGTGGACGAAATGCGGGAGAAGGCCCGCGCGCAGGGGGCGGTGTAAATGGCCAAGACCTTTTTGCTGGAGATCGTCACGCCGGAAAAGCAGTTTTTCACCGGGCAGGTGGAAAGCCTGATCCTGCCGGCCGTGGACGGCAGCTACGGCATCGAAGCCGGGCACGAGCCTGTCGTCACCGCCATTGAGCCCGGCGAGGCCCGCTATAAAGCGGACGGCGAGTGGCATGACCTGGTGGTGACCCAGGGCTTTGCCGAGATCATGTCGGACTATGCCGTTGTGCTGGTCTCGGCGGCGGAACGGCCCGAGGACATCGACCAGGCCCGCGCCGAACGCGCCAAGGAGCGCGCGGAGGAGCGCCTGCGCCAGAAGGAGAGCCGGTTGGAGTATATCCACAGCAAGGCGGCCCTGGCCCGCGCCACGGCCCGCCTGACCGCTGCCCACCACCGGCACTGAACCGCCAACAGACCAACAAAAGCATCCCCCGCGCCTTGTGTCCCAGGGCGCGGGGGATTTTGACTTCCGCTATAATCTGTGCGGCCCGCCCTGCATGGCAGGACGGGCCGCTGTATATTATGGCGCGAAGCCTTGTTGGTGGCCTGGCCGCGGGCCGGGCGGTTGGCCTCGCATGGCCCGGAGCACGGTGGGGAAGGTGTGCGGGTATCCCCCGCGTTTGTTTTCTTGGTTTGATTACAAGAACCAGTATACGGGGAAGTTGCGTGCGGCGCATAAAAAACTTTTGAACATTCCGTACCAATCTTTTGAAAAAACTGTGACCTTCCCCACGGCCCGCGCGTCAGGCCGTGCGGTGGGCGGGCAGGGTGGCGCTCCGGCGGCGGGGCAGCGGCAGCGCCGCATAGCGGCGGAGCAGTTCCCGCCCGATCACCGGCAGCGACCGGGCTTCGGCCACGGCGCGTCCGGCGGCCGTCACGTCGGGCAGGCGCCCTGCCAGCAGGGCGGCCAGACGCAGGCGCAGTTCCGCCGTGCCGTCGGCTTTGTATACGTTTACGCCGTCCTCCAGCCAGCCGCGGTAGACCGGGATGTCCCGCAAAAGCACCGGCACGCCGCAGGCCAGGGCCTCCAGCACCACGATGCCCTCGGTCTCCTCATGGCTGCAGAACACGAAGGCGTCGGCGCCGCAGTAGGCTTCCCGCAGCCCTTCCTGGCTGACAAAGCCGGGAAAATGCAGGTTGGCCGGGGCCTGGGCCATGGCCCGGCGCACGCGGCGGGGCACCAGCGAGGGCGGCGTATAGCCGAACCAGAAAAACTGTACCTGGGGCATGCTGCGGGCCAGGGCAATAAAATCCAGAATGCCCTTGCGCTCCATGTAGTGCCCCACGCTGATCACCGCGCGCGTCCCGCCGGTCAGGCCGCAGCGCTGCCGGAAAGCGGCGCGCAGGGCGGGGTCCGGCGCGAAGAAATCGGTATCCACCCCATTGGAAAGCGCCGCCACCGGCGGCCGGATGCCGTAGCTGCGCAGCAGCCCGGCGGAGTAGGGGGTGGGGGTCAGCACCAGGTCGGCCTGGTTGTAACAGTGGCAGATCCAGCGGCGGAACAGCGGGGCCAGCAGGTCGGAGCCGGTGAAGGAATGGCGGAAATCCTCCTCGGTGGAATGGCCGAACCAGACCACCGGCAGCCCCCGCCGCCGCGCCCGCCGTGCTGCCCGCAGCGAGCAGGGCAGCACTGTGTTCAGGTGGATCACATCGGCGGGCGGGTCCCAGCGGGTCACGACCTTTGCGCCCGCCGCGCGCAGGGCAGCCTGCTGGTGGTTGGCCGCCTGCCCCACGCCGCTGCGGCCCACCAGGGCCAGGGAGCCGGTATAGATATGCACACAAAACATGGTATCACCTCCAAAGGCCCAGCAGGTTCTGGGCGATGACCGTCAGGCCCAGGCTGTACAGGGCGATGGACGCCGGTTTGCACAGCAGGATGATGGCCGTATACAGACGCCAGTGCATGCGGGTGGTCCCGGCCAGGAAGCAGAGGTAGTCGTCGGGCGCCACCGGCAGGAAGATCAGCAGGGCGAACCAGCGGGCAAAGCGGTGGCCGGTGCCCATCCAGCGGTCGTATTTCTCAATGAGCTGCGGCGGAAAGAGCGCTTCCAGCAGCGGCCGACCGCAGGCGCGGGCGATGGCGAAGGCTGCCAGCGAACCCAGGCAGATGCCGGTGTAATTGTACCAGAACCCCTGCCAGGGGCCGAACAGCACGACCCCGGCCAGGCAGCCCAGCCCGCCGGGCAGGATGGGCAGCACCACCTGCACGGCCTGGAAAGCGATGAATACCGCCGGTCCGGCCCAGCCGAACTGGGCCAGGTAGCGGGTCAGGGCTTCCCGGGAATCAAAAACGCCCGCCTGCCAGAAGGCGTAGGCCATCAGGCAGCAAAGCAGCAGGCCCAGCACCGACGCGGCGCGGTGCAGATTCTTCACCACAGGATCACCCGCCTTTCGGGGGCGGCCAGCGGCGCGGCGTTCCGCTGCAGGATCAGGCGGCGGTAGAGCGCTTCCACCGCTGCGCCGAACGGTTCACGGCCGTAAGGGGCGGCTGCCTGCCGGGCGGCACGGCGCAGGGGGGCGGCTTCGGCCCCAAGGGGCAGGGCGGCTGCCAGCGCAGCCAGTTCCCCGGGGGTGCGGTAGGCCCACCCGCAGGGGGCGGCGGCCAGAAAACCGCGCACGCAGGGGTCGTCCCGGCACAGCAGCGGCAGCCCGGCGGCCAGCGCTTCCAGGTAGGTCAGCCCCTGGGCTTCGCTGGTGGAGGCGCTCACGAACGCATCGGCCAGCGCATAATAGCGGCCCACCTCTTCCGGCGGCACCATGCCTGCAAAGCGTACCCGGTCCGCCACGCCCAGCCCCTCGGCCCGGGCCTGCAGGGCGGCGCGCTCGGGCCCGTCCCCCACGATCAACAGCACCCCGCGGGGGATGTGCGGCAGCGCGGCGATCAGTTCGCCGATGTTCTTCTCTTTGGCCAGCCGTCCCAGGTAGAGCAGTACCGGCCCGCAGCCGGTCAGGCCCAGGGCGTCCCGCAGGGCCGGATCGGGCGCGGCGGAAAAGCGGTCCAGGTCCAGCCCCGTGGGGATCACTTCCACCGGGCAGGCTACGCCGTACCCGGTCAGCAGCCGCCGGATCTTTTCGGTGGGGGCGATGACCGCGTCCGCCTGGGCGCAGATGTGCCGCGTGAACAGCGCGGCCAGCCCCCGGCCCATACGGCGGCTGGGGGAAAAATAGTGGGTATAGTCCTCGTAAACGGTATGGTAGGTATGGACCAGCGGCGCACCGCAGGCTTTGGCCAGCTGCCGGGCCGGGGCGAAGGTGCTGAATTCGCACTGGGAATGGATCACATCGGGCTGCCAGGCTGCCAGGGCGCGCAGGGCGCCGTCCAGCGCCGGGGCGCGCAGCCGTGCGCCGGGGTAGACCATCCCGGCGTCCAGTGAGCCCAGGAAGGTCACGCCGCCGGCAATGCGGGTGCGGTGGCCGCCCGCCAGGGTCAGCACGCGCACTTCGTGCCCGCGGGCCTGCAGGGCCGCGCGCAGCGTCGTGGCGGAAGTCACCACGCCGTTGACTGCCGGCGTCCAGGTATCGCTTGTCAGTAAGATCTTCATGGAAACGCTCCTTGCTTGGGGTGAAAAACTTCTCTGTCTATAAGACGAGCCGGCCGCGCGCTTTTTTGCAGCCGGGGCGGAATTTGTTTGCGCCGCCCGGGCGGGGCGCAAAATTCCCGTTGCCAGCCCCCGGCCGTCTGTGGTAGGATAAGGGGACGGCGCGGCCCGGGGTGACAACGTCACAGAAGCCGCCGCGCCGCCGTGGTATCCTATTGCCAAGCTGATCTTACCAACACAGGAGTTTTTCCCATGCCGTATCTGATCGTATTTCTGGAAGGCATCATCACCTTCCTTTCCCCCTGCCTGCTGCCGATGCTGCCGGTCTATCTCTCCTACTTTGCCGGGGGCGGGGCGCGCAGCACCCGCCGTACCCTGACCGGCGCGGCGGGGTTCGTCGCCGGGTTCACCGTGCTCTTTGTGCTCATGGGGGCGCTGGCGGGCACGCTGGGGGCCTTTTTGCAGCGCTGGCATACCGCCGTCAACCTGCTTTCGGGCGCGGTGGTCATCTTCTTCGGGCTGAATTTCCTGGGCGTCATCAAGCTGACGCTGTTCCGCGGCAGCAGCCGCGCCGTCAAAACCGATGGTATGGGCTTTTTCTCGGCCCTGCTGTTCGGCGTGGTCTTTGCCGTGGGCTGGACCCCCTGCGTGGGGGCCTTCCTGGGTTCGGCGCTGGCCCTGGCTTCCCAGCAGGGGCATGCGCTGGCCGGCATGGCCATGCTGCTGGTCTACTCGCTGGGGCTGGGCGTGCCTTTTGTGCTCAGCGCCGTGCTCATCGACCGGCTGAAAACCGCCTTTGACTGGGTCAAGCGGCATTACAGCGTGATCAACACCGTCAGCGGCGTGTTCCTGATCGTGGTGGGCGTGCTGATGGCCACCGGCCTGATGGGCCGCCTGCTGAATTTCCTGAGCTGAAAGGGGAACGACGATGAAACGAAAGACTATCTGGCTGCCGGTGCTGGCGCTGGTCCTGCTGCTGGGCGGCGCGGCTTTCCTGTATGACCGTTTGAGCGGCCGCTATGCCCCCGAACAGCTGGCGGTGGAGCAGACCCCGGCGCCCCAGGCCTCCCCGCAGGCCGGCGGGGCGCAGCAGGCGCAGACCGGGGAGACCGCCGGGGAAGAAACCGCGGAGGACCGGCGCGCGCCGGATTTCACAGCCTACGATGCCGACGGCAACGCCGTGCGGCTCAGCGACTATTTCGGCAAGCCGCTGGTGCTTAATTTCTGGGCCAGCTGGTGCGGCCCCTGCAAGAGCGAGATGCCGGAATTCCAGCAGGCCTACGAGGAGCAGGCGGATGTGCAGTTCCTGCTGGTGAACATGACCACCGGGCGGGAGACCCAGGCCGACGCCCAGGCGCTGCTGGAGCAGGAAGGGTACACCTTCCCGGTGCTGTTCGACCTGGACGCCGACGCGGCGGCCACCTACAGCGTCTATTCGCTGCCCACCACCTATTTCCTGGATGCGGAAGGCAACCTGGTGGCCTGGGCCCGCGGCGCCCTCGACGGCGAGACCCTGCAGAAAGGCATCGGCATGATCCTGCCCTGACCCCTGCACACAGCGCAAAGCGGCGCGGCCCGGGATCCCGGGCCGCG
>DXBF01000030.1 GCA_019116705.1 Candidatus Gemmiger avistercoris | reverse complement strand
TACTTGTAATGGAATTGATTTGCGTGGGTTTCCACCCACGATAAGGTTCCACAAGTTTCAGTTTTGTTCAATTTTCAAGGTCCTGCGCCGCCGCACTTCTGTGTGACAGCCTGTATATTATATCTCATGTCCGTTCGTTTGTCAAGAACTTTTTTGAGATTTTTTTGAACTTTGTCAGGAACTTTTCGCTCCCGAAACCCGTTCCAGGCTGTACCTATGCGGTTTTCCGGCTTGCCGTCCCGCGCTCCCGCGCCGGACAGCTTGACTATAATACCACCCGGGCTCCCCTTTGTCAACACCTTTTTTCACTTTTTGCAACACTTTTTTCAAAAAGTTTTTGAATGGTCGCTGCATCGTTCTTTCCAGGGTGGTAGGCGTATCATATCACAAAGAGCATCTTATTGTCAATACAAAAGTCGCACTTTTGGAGAGGCGCACAAACCAAACCTGCAAAAAGCGTACAGTATGCCGAACGACTTGTGGCACACTGTGCGCTTGTTTTCTATATTTATAAAGCGGCGTCTTCCCCCAGAAGCTGCTCGCGCATCCATTGCAGGATCTTGCGCTCCCGACGCGATACCTGTACCTGCGTTGTTCCCAGTTCCCGCGCTGTTTCGCTCTGGGTACGGCCGCCGAAAAACCGCAGCCGGATCATCTGACGGTCCCGTGGCTCCAGCCGTTCCATCACTTCGGCCAGACCGATCCGGTCCGAGAGGCTTTCCTCCGGCGAATCCACCGGCACATCCCACTCCCGCTGCCCCTCCTCATCATCGGAAGGCGTCAGGGAAAGCACCGGAAGCGAGGCGCGGATCGCCAGCGCGATCTGTTCCGGCGTCGTGTTGAGCGTCTGCGCCAGCTGGGTCACACCGGGCTCCCTGCCGGTCTTTTTCAGGCACCGCTCCCGCTCAGCGCCGATCTTCAGGCTCAGTTCTTTGAGGGAACGGCTGACTTTGACCGTGCCGCCATCCCGGAACAGTTTTTTGATCTCCCCCAGAATGACCGGCACGGCATAGGTGGAAAAGCAGACGCCGCGTCCCGTATCGAACCCGTCGCAGGCCTTGACCAGCCCCAGACATCCGGCGGCATACAGTTCCTCATATTCGATGCCGCGGCCCTTGAACCGTCCGGCGCAGGCATGGACCAGCCCCAGGTTTTTTTCAATGAATTCGGCGCGCGGCAGCGTTTCGATGCTTTGTGCGGGCATGGTGGTATTCCTCCTTATATAGTATGTAAGGAGGTCAGCTTCGGGTGTCCAGCCGCTTGGTCAGCGTCACGCGGGTCCCCCGCCCCGGCGTGGAGGATACCCGGACCTTGTCCATAAAGCTCTGCATCACTGCAAATCCCAGACCCGCCCGCTCCGACGGATCGCCGGTGGTATACATCGGCTCCATGGCCTGCGCCACATCCTCGATCCCCACTCCGCGGTCGCTGATCGTGATGCGTACCAGCCCGCCTTCATACAAACCGGCCGTCATCGTGATAGGCCCGATGGCGCCCGGATAGGCATGTACGATGCAGTTGGTGACGGCTTCCGAAACTGCAGTCTTGAGATCCGCCAGCTGGGGCACCGTGGGGTCCAGCTGCACAAGGAAAGCCGCCAGCGCCGCCCGGGCAAAGCCCTCATTGACCGAGCGGCTGGCAAACGTGATCTTGACCTGATTCAACATTTTCATGACGTTCTCCCCCTCAGGCGTAGGTGATGTGAGCCAGTTCCAGCATACGCCGCACGGCAGGCGGCGGGTTCTGGATGGTCAGCCGGCCGCCCAGCGACACGATATGCCGGTCACGGCCCAGGATCAGCCCCACGCCGGAGGAATCCATGAAGGTAACGCCGGAAAAGTCCAGCGTGAGCAGTTCCGGCAGGCGGTCGTCCACCTGGGCGTCGATCTCCCGCCGCAGCGACTGGGCCGCATGGTGATCGATCTCGCCGCTGAGATAGGCCGCCAATGTGCCGCTGCCCGGCACAAAATACACCTTTGCCATCCAGGTTCGTCCCCTTTTCCATCAGCATCCGGCAGCCGCCGGGGCAGGCTTGTACAACAAAAAGCCTGTATCCTTACGATACAGGCTTTGGTGCAAATATTTTGTTGGAACGGGGCGCCAAAATTATTTTTCTGCCTCTTTGAGCAGCCAGGGGCGCGCCTCGGCCGCCAGATAGAGGGAGCCGCACACCACGACGCCCGCCAGGTTATGTTCCTCGGCGTAGCGCACGGCAGCGCGCAGGGCTTCCGGCACGCCGGGGGCCGCTTCGGCGTCCATATGGAAGCGCGCTTCTTTTTGCAGGTCCACGCCGCTGAGCGCGCGGGGGCAGTCCGGCGTGACGGTATAGGCCTTGGCAAAAGCGGGGGCCAGCGCTTCCAGCATCGTCTTGTAGTCTTTGTCCGCCAGCATGCCGAACACGCCCACCAGATTTTCCTCATACTGCGCTTTGGCCAGGGTCTCGGCCAGAGCGCGGGCTCCGTCGGGGTTGTGGCAGCCGTCCAGCAGCAACAGCGGGCGGCGGCGCAGTACCTCGATGCGGGCCGGTATGCGGGCGGCGGCCAGCCCCTGCAGGATAGCGTCGTCGGAGATCTCGTAGCCGTATTCCCGCCAGAGGGCCAGCGCGATCTCCACCGCCATGGCCGCGTGGTTGGCCTGGTGCGCGCCGGGCAGCCCCAGCGCCACCTGGTACCCGCCGTAATCCACCCGGTTTTCCAGCCGTTTGCCAGGCAGGCAGCGGATGTCCTCCGCTTCCGGCGTGATGATGCTGGTGTGGGCTTCGGCCGCCGCCGTGAGGATCGGCCCCATGGCCTCCGCAGGCTGGTCCGGGTAGCAGACCACCGTGCAGCCTTCCTTGATGATGCCCGCTTTCTCGGCCGCGATCTCGTCCAGCGTATCGCCCAGCAGTTCCCTATGGTCATAACCGATGCGGGTGATGGCCGCCACCAGCGTATGCGCTACGGCGTTGGTCGCGTCAAAGCGGCCGCCCAGGCCGGTCTCCAATACCACGAGGTCGCACTTCTCCCGCGCGAACCACAGCAGCGCCAGCGCCGTCACGGCCTCGAACTGGACCGGCGGCTCGCCGCCCTCCTGCCGGATCTGCTCCACGGCGTCCAGCACTTTGCCGGCCAGCGACGCCAGCGTGCGCGGCGGGATCATCTCGCCGTCGATCTGGAAGCGTTCCCGGAAATCCACCACATACGGGCTGACGGTCAGGCCGGTCTTGTACCCGGCTGCCGTCAGGATGGAAGCCGTCATGACCGCCAGACTGCCTTTGCCGTTGGTGCCCGCAATGTGGATGCACTGCAGTTCCTTCTCCGGGCGGCCCAGATGGGCCAGCAGGTTTTGCATGCGGTCCAGCCCCGGCTTGCCGCCGCCCAGGCGGGGCAGCGCGTGCAGTGCTTCGATGGCTTGTTGGGTCGTCATTCTTCCGTTTCCTCCTCATCTTCCTGCGGGGCAGGGTGCGCCGCCCCTTCCCGGGCGCGCTGCACCGCGCGGCGGGCCAGATATTCGTGTTCCTGCTCCTGCCGGGCACGCCGCAATTCTTCCCGTTCGGCGCGCAGGACGCGGTTTTCGTTCTCAATGCGCATAAACGCCGTCATGGCGCGGACGATCAGCAGAATGACCAGCGCCACGATCAGGCCGGCCACCACGCCCATCATATCCAGCCATACATCCGTGACCATCGACGTGCGGTTGGGGATGAACAGCTGGATGGTCTCGTCCATCAGCGCCGTGCCCATGCCGATCAGAAGCGGCCAGCTCATATGCCGCACAAAGCGGGCGGTATAGACCCGCAGGCAGAGCATGAGCAGGAACCCTTCCAGCGTGAATTCCAGAAAATGGGCCATCTTGCGGATGGTATGCTCGGAAAGCGGGCCCAGGTGCACCTTTCCCAGCGTTTCGTTGACCGCCTGCATGACGGCCTGGCTGCGCAGGGAGGATTCCGCCCCCGATTGCAGCGAGTTATGAAAAATATAGGCGATGCAGCCCAGCAGCGCCACGGTAAATACGATCCGAAACAGGACCAGCCACGGGCTTGTTTTTTGTGTTTGCATAGTGCTCCTTATTTTGCATTACCCCTCTACAGCTTGATATTATAACACCCGCGCCGCCGCGCCGCAATAGAACCCGTGCGAAAAAAAACGCGCCGCCCCGATTGAGCGCGCCGTCAAAAGGGAGTATAATACGCTTAAAAAGCGAGGTGATCCCATGCTGCGCATAGCCGTCTGCGATGATGACAAGGCCGCCGCCCAGGCCCACCGGGCAGCCGCCGAAGCCAGCCTGAAACGCTGCGGGGCTGCGGGGAGCGTGGCCCTGTATACCGACAGCGACAACCTGCTGTACGACGTCACGGAGGACCGTTTTTTCTTCGACCTGATCCTGCTGGACATCGAAATGCCCGGCCACAGCGGCATGGAACTGGCCGGGAAGCTGCGCCCCGCCCTGCCGCAGGTGAAGATCATCTTCATCACCTCCCACATCGAATACGCTGTGGATGCGTTCGAGCTCTCGGTTTTTCGCTACGTGCCCAAAAACGACGCAGCGAAACGCCTGCCCGCCGCCCTGGACGACGCGATCCGGCTCATCAGCCTGGAGGAAGGCAAATACTACACCATCCAGACCAGCAGCCGCCTGGAACGCATCCCCTGCAAGGAGATCTATTACATCGAACGGGACGGCAAGAACGCCCGCATCACGGCCCGCAGCGGGGTGTCGAAGGTGCGCAGGAGCCTGCAGCAAGTCTATGAGGAACTGGACGCCGAAGAATTCATTTTTATCGACCGCGGCTGCATCGTGAACATGATCCACATCATGCAGGTGCGGGGCGGCTCGGTGCTGCTGAAAGACGGCACGGCCCTGCCGGTGAGCCGCTCCCACCTGCAGGCCGTGAAAGACCAGATCAATCGGTACTGGGGGGAGCACATATGAGCACCGTGCTGCCGGCCCTCTCGGCGCTGGCCGCCGGCGGGGTGCGCGCGCTGGCCGGGCTGCTGGTGATCCGGCAGTTTCTGGCCGCGCCCCGGCCCGGGAAAGCCGCCCTCGGCGCAGCGGCGGGCGGCGCCGCCGCGATCGCGGCCATTGCCGCGGCAGCCGGGGCCGCGGGTTCCCTGCCCGTGCTGCTGGAGACGCTCTGGCTGACGTTCTGCGCCCGCCGTTTTCTGCGCACCGATTTGCGGATGACCCTGTTTTTCTCCATTTTCTATGAGATCGCCGCCGCGTTCTGGCAGTTCCTGTTCGCCGCCTGGTTGGGCGTAGCCTTCCATGCCCCGGCTTTCCTGGATCTTGCCGCCCCGCAGGGGCAGTGCGCGTTCTGGGCGCCGCATGCACTGCTGCTGTTGCTGGCGCTGCGCCTCCTGCGGCAGACGGAGGCCGCCCCCCAAACAGCGTTCCGGACCGCTTCCGCCGTCATCGCGGCCGGGTTCCTGGCCGTCGTCACGCTGTCCACCCAGCCGTGGCTGCCCGTAGGTAGCGACGTCCTTTCCATGTGGACCACCCTCTCTCTGGTACTGATCGCTGCGGCGCTGGTGTACAGCCTGAACCGCCAATACCAGACGGAAAAAGAACTGGCGCAGCTGAAAACCGAGCAGGCCCAGCTGCTGGAGCGGGACTATACCGCCCTGAGCCGGGCCTACGCCCTGAACGCACGGCTGTTCCATGACGCACACAATCACATCGGCGCGCTGAGGCAGCTGCTGGCCCACGGCAAAACCGGGGAGGCCGTCCGCTACCTGGATGAGTTGCAGGCCCCGGTGCGGGAGATGGCCGACGCCGTGTGGACAGGGGACGAAGCCGCCGATTACCTGATCAACAGCAAAGCGGCCGCCGCCGGGGCCGACGGCATCCGCTTTGAAGCACGGGTGGAATTTCCCCGCCACACCGACCTGCACAGCGCCGACCTCTGCGCCATTCTGGGCAACCTGCTGGACAACGCGCTGGAGGCCGCCCGCCGGGTGCCGGAAACGCAGGAACGGTTCGCCCGGCTCACCATTCGCCGTATCAACCAGACGCTGGTCATCAAGGTGGAAAATTCCTTTGCCGAAGCGCCGGTGGCCCGGGACGGCGTCCTGCAGACCATCAAAACCGGCGGCGGGCTGCACGGCTGGGGGCTGAAAAGCGCCCGGACTGCCGCCGAAAAATACGACGGCACGCTGCAGACCTCCTGCGCAGAGCACACCTTCCGGGCGGTGGCCACCCTGTCGTTCCAGGGCGTTCCGCCCCTTACCTGACCAGGCCCATGATCCACGCCGCGCGGACGGCTACCGTCCCGCGGCGTTTTTTCGCGGTCAAAAACCTGCCGTTTGCGGACATTCCCGCACAGGCCCCCTCCTTCTGCTAGAATAAAGGCACGATGAACCACCGAACGCAAAGGAGGAAACGAATATGCGTCATATCTGGATCCGCGGCATCGCGGGAATCCTCTGGCTGGCAGCCGCCATAGTCAACGCCCTTTCGGGCCTTGCGGGCGCCACTCTTCTGTATGCGGCCCTGAGCGCCGTGTTCCTGCACTCGGCGTACAGCCTGTGGAAGCAATACAGACAGGACAAGGGAGGCCGTTGAAATGAGCGCGCCCCTGTTGGAAGTCCGGGACCTCTGCGCCTGGTACCGCCGGGAAACGCCGGTGCTGGCGGATCTTTCGCTGACGCTGGCCGAACACGAGGCCGTGGGGCTGATCGGGATGAATGGCGCGGGGAAAACCACTTTTCTGAAAGTGCTCTCCGGCTTGCTGCCTTCCTGGAGGGCGGCGTCGCTGCGCTTTTGCGGGCAGCCCTTCCACCCGCAGGACGCGGCGTTCAAGGCCCGCCGCTATACCGTTTTTGCGGAGGATCAGCCCTTTCGCTATTTCACCTTTTGGGAATATCTTTCCTACGTTTTCGCGGCTTACCGGCAAACGCCGCCCGACGTAAGCGAACTGATAGAAGGGTTCCATTTTGCTTCCGGCGCCGGGATGCTGATGAAGGACCTCTCCACCGGCAACCGAAAGAAAGCCTGCCTTATCACCGCCTTTGCCCTGCGGCCCCCGCTCCTGCTTCTGGACGAGCCGGTCAACGGGCTGGATTTTCAAAGCACCGAATACCTGTACCGGCTGATCCGCGGGTACAAAGCACACGGCACAGTGCTGTTTTCCTCCCACATTCTGGAGAGCATCACCCTGACCGCCGACCGGGTGTTCGTACTGAAAGACGGCGGTATCCGGCAGACCTTTACGGGCAGCCGGATCGACGCCGATGCCATCCGGGAGGCGCTGCACTGTGAAAACGATCTTTAACGCCGTAGCGCGGGAATTGTTCGGCCCCGGCTGCCGCCAGGCCGTGCGTTCCCTCTTCGTCTGCCTGGCCCTCTTTTTCGGGCTGCGCGCTTCAGGGGTCCGGGTGGCGGCCGCCCCGTCCGTGCTCTGGCTGACGGCCGGCGTATTCACCGCCGGGGCGATGCGGCAGGCGTTGTGTTCCCGGCGCAGCGCCGCCATCGCGCAGGGGCTGCTGATACTGCCGTTTTCCAAACGGGCGTTCGCGGCCGGCTACCCCGCCGCCCTGGCCGCTTATACGCTGCTGACCAAGACCGCGCCGCTGCTGGCAGTCCTTTACGCCGTGACGGACTGGCAGCCCGCAGACCCGCTGCCGGGTCTGCTGTGCGCCCTGCACGCCGCGCTGCTGACCGCCGCGCATTTTCCCTGCAGGCGCGCCCGCCCGCTTTGCCTGCTGTGGGGCGCGGCCGCCCTGGCGGCCCCGCTGTTTCCAGGATGCGGCTTGTGGCTGCCAGCCTTCCTGCTGGCCGACAGCCTGCCCGCACTCGCCGTGCTGCTGCAGGCCGACGGCTGCGCCTTCTGCCCGCCGGAACGGCAACCCCGGCAGCGTGCCCGGGTGCGCCGCCATTCGCTCCTTCTGTACCTGTGCCGCTACCTGGCGGATCACAAAAACTATCTGGTGAATACCGCCGCGCTGTGGGGCGTCGCCTGCCTGCTGCCTGCGCTGTTCGGCCCTGCGGAAGATCTGTTCCTTGCCCCTATGGGGTTCGCCATTCTCTCGCTGAATACGCCGCTGGGCATCCTGCTTTCCTGCGATCCGGCGCTGGAGCAGGCCGTCCGCTCCCTGCCGGGGCAGGAACGGACATTCTGCCTTCCCTACGGGGGGTTCCTTTTCTGCTCCCACCTGGCAGCCGAGGCCGTCTTTCTCTTCAGCTGGCAGGTGCAGAATGGCGCCGTCACCGGGTCCATGCTGCTGGCCGCCGTCCTCTTTGCCATGCAGAGCGCCGTTCTGACCGTGCTGCTGGAATGGGGCTTCCCGCTGCGCGGATGGAAGCTCGAAGCCGACCTGTGGCACCACCCCCGCAAGTACGCCGTCCCGCTGGTCCTGCTGGCAGCCGCCGCCCTGCTCGGCGCGCAGCCCGCTTTGCTCCCGCTTCTGGGGCTTCTGCAGACTGCCGAACTCGCCGTCCTGCTCTGTATCGCCCTGCGCGCCCGGTGACGCAAAGCCGCACGCAAAAAGCCCGCCCCCGGTTCCCGGGCGCGGGCCGTTTTTGCTTTTTCCTTACAGGACCGCTGTGAGCAGCAGCGCGTACAGCGGCAGGATCACGATGCTGCTCAGGGTGGAGAACACCACCGCACCGGCCGCCAGTTCTTCGTCGGCACGGTACTGGATGGCCAGCATCGTAGTGATGGCTGCGCAGGGGCAGGCTTCCAGCAGCAGCACGATGGTAGGTACCGTCCCGTGCAGACCCAGCAGGGCGAACAGCCCCAGCCCCAGCGCCGGGATCAGCAGCATCCGCACCCCCAGCGTGCGGAACAGGCTGGGATTGCGCAGCAGCTGTTTCAGGTCGCTGGAGGCGATGGTGATGCCGGTGATGATCATGGAAAGCGGCGTATTCATATCCCCCACCAGGCCGACCGGTTCGGCAATCGTCCCCGGCACCGGGACGCGGCAGAGGTAGATCACCAGCCCGGCCGCCACCGCCAGGATGCAGGGCGTCGTGACGATACTGCGCACGATCTTTCTGGCATCCACCTGGCCGGAGAGCACCGTCGTGCCTACGGTAAAGATGAAGATATTGAACACCGTGAGGAAGGCGCTGGCGTAGAGCACGCCCTCCGTGCCGAACAGCGCCCGGATCAGCGGGAAACCCATGTACCCGGCGTTGGAAAACGAACAGGCGAACCAGACCAGCGGGCGTTTTTCTTTCGGCGTCCCCCGCGAGGCCGCCGCCGAAATGAGGATGCCGGCTGTCAGCACCACAGCGCTCAGCCCGAAGGTCAGCAGCAGATTGTGAAAGGTGGCCGGGTCAAATTCTACCATATAGGAGTCCAGCACCATGGCCGGAACGACCAGATACAGCAGCAGATTGGCCAGCACCGACTTGTCGGCAGGCTTGAAAACCCGCAGTTTGCAGCAGGCTGCGCCCGCCAGGATCATAAGCAGCAGTTCCATGACCTGTTTGGTCGTAATGATGGCCAAATCCATTTGTATACACGTTCTCCTTCCCTCAAAAACCAAAAAACACCGTTTGCACTATATACTTTACAAGCCCGCTTGTCAAGAACTTTTGCAGCCGTACTCAAAATTCGGCTTGACAAGCCGCGGCCGGTGCGGTACGATACATACTATAAAATGCAGCGAACAGGAGTGCGCTTTGCCCTGCTTTTGCAGAGAGCCGGCGTCGGGTGCAAGTCCGGCAGAGCAGGCAAGGAGGCTGTCGCCTGGGAGCAGGCGCGGTGAACGGTTTTTCCCGCCAGCCGCGCACGGGTTTGCCGCCGTTATCCGGCAGGCGGGGTTTTCCTGCCGCAAAGCGGCCTTTGCAAAAAGGCAACTTGGGTGGTACCGCGACCTGGATCTTGATGCAGGCCGTCCCATGAACGTTCATGGGGCGGCTTTTTCGTTTGAAATTTTCGCCCCGCAGCAGCACACCGCAGGAGGTTTTACCATGGCGAAAGAACTCGCAAAACAGTACGCGCCCCAGGGCACCGAGGACCGCATCTACCAGAACTGGTGCGACAAGGGGTATTTCCACACCCAGATCGACCGCAGCAAAAAGCCGTTCACCATCGTGATGCCGCCGCCCAACGTCACCGGCCAGCTTCACATGGGCCACGCCATGGACGAGACCTGGCAGGACATCCTGACCCGCTACAAGCGCATGCAGGGCTATGCCGCCCTGTGGGTGCCCGGCACCGACCACGCTTCCATCGCCACCGAGGCCAAAGTCGTAGCCAAAATGCGCGAGGAAGGGCTGACCAAAGAGATGGTGGGCCGCGACGGCTTCCTGGAACGCGCCTGGGACTGGAAGAACACCTACGGCAACCGCATCGTCAGCCAGCTGAAAAAGCTGGGCTGCTCCTGCGACTGGCAGCGTGAGCGCTTCACGATGGACGAGGGCTGTTCCAACGCTGTACGGGAGGTCTTCGTCCGCCTGTACGACCAGGGGCTGATCTACCGCGGCAACCGTATGGTCAACTGGTGCCCCCACTGCAACACCTCCATCTCGGACGCAGAAGTGGAATATGAAGCCAAAGAGGGCAGCTTCTGGCACCTGCTGTACAAGGTCAAGGAGACCGGCGAGACGCTGGAACTGGCCACCACCCGCCCCGAGACCATGCTGGGCGACACCGCCGTGGCCATCAACCCCGAGGACCCGCGCTACGCCCATCTGCACGGCTGCCATGTGATCCTGCCGCTGCTGGGGCGGGAGATCCCCATCGTCTGCGACGAGCACGCCGATATGGAAAAGGGCACCGGCGTGGTCAAGATCACCCCCGCCCACGACCCCAACGACTTTGAAGTGGGCAAGCGCCACGACCTGCCCATGATCCGTGTGCTGACCTACGACGGGCATATGACCGGCGCGGCCGACAAAGCCGCCGCCGACGCCGAGCGCGCCGCAGGCCGTGCCGCCGCCGACGAGCCGGAAGTGCTGGACTGCGGCAAGTACGCGGGCATGACCGCTATGGAAGCCCGCAAGGCGATCCTGGCCGACCTGGAAGCCTGCGGCGCCCTGAAAGAGACCGAGAGCATCACCCACGACGTGGGCACCTGCTACCGCTGCCACTCGGTCATTGAGCCGATGGTCTCCAAACAGTGGTTCGTCAAGATGGAACCGCTGGCCAAGCCCGCCATCGAGAGCGTTGAAAAAGGCGACATCAAGTTCGTGCCCGAGCGCTTCACCAAAAACTACCTCAACTGGATGAAGGGCGGCCGCGACTGGTGCATCAGCCGCCAGCTGTGGTGGGGCCACCAGATCCCGGCCTGGTACTGCGACGGCTGCGGCGCCACCGTAGTCGCCAAGGAAGCGCCTTCCGCCTGCCCCAAGTGCGGCTGCACGCACCTGACCCGGGACCCCGACACGCTGGATACCTGGTTCAGCTCCGCTTTGTGGCCCTTCTCCACGCTGGGCTGGCCCAAGGCGACCGAGGATTACGACTACTTCTACCCCACCAGCACGCTGGTGACCGGGTATGACATCATCGGGTTCTGGGTGTCCCGCATGATCTTCTCCGGCCTGGCCTATACCGGCAAGGCCCCCTTTGATACCGTGCTGATCCACGGCATCGTGCGCGACAGCCAGGGCCGCAAGATGTCCAAGAGCCTGGGCAACGGCATCGACCCGCTGGAAGTCATCGACCAGTACGGCGCCGACGCGCTGCGCATGATGCTGATCGTGGGTTCCACCGCCGGCAACGATATGCGCTACAGCGATGAGAAAGTCACCGCCAGCCGCAACTTTGCCAACAAGCTGTGGAACGCCGCCCGCTTTGTGCTGATGAATCTGCCGGAGGACTTTGCCCCCGGCATGCCCGACGAAGCGCTGCTGGACATGAGCGACAAATGGGTGCTGTCCGAACTGGCGAAGGTGGCCGCCGAAGCCACCGCCAACCTGGACAAGTACGAACTGGGCCTGGCGGCGGAAAAGATCGAGAACTTCATCTGGGAAGTGTACTGCGACTGGTACATCGAGATCTGCAAGTCCCGCCTGAACAGCGAGGACGCCGCCCAGGCCGACACCGCCCGCAAAGTGCTGGTCTATGTGCTGGATATGGCCCTCAAGCTGCTGCACCCCTTCATGCCATTCATCACCGAGGAGATCTACCAGGCCCTGCCCGGCAGCGGCGAGACCATCATGCTCGAGACCTGGCCCGGCAGCCTGGAGATGCCCGTATGGGCCGGCGAATGCGCCGACTTTGAAAAGCTGATGGACTACATCAAGGCCGTGCGCGCCATGCGCAGCGAGATGAACGTCCATCCGGCGAAAAAGACCTCGATGGTCATCGAGACCGCCCACCCCGCCGCCTTTGAGAAGGGCAGCGCCTACCTGGCCCGGTTCGCCTTCGCCACCGACGTGACGCTGACTGCCCACTACGACGGCCCCACCGACGGTATGGTAACGGTGGCCACCCCCGACGCCCGGGGCTTCATCCCCATGATGGAACTGATCGACCGGGAGAAGGAACTGGCCCGTCTGAACAAGGAACTGGCCAAGGCCGAGAAAGAAACAGGCATGTTCCAGAACCAGTTGAACAATCCCAAATTCGTGGAGAAAGCCCCCGCCCAGCTGGTGGAGGCCACCCGCGCCAAGCTGGCCGCCGCCGAAGAGAAGGCCGCCAAGATCCGGCAGTCCATCGCGGCGCTGGGCTGACCGAAGGGACAGGAAAGGAGTCTTGCCATCATGGAGACAGGAATGACCCGCGCGCAGGCCTGGGACCTGCTGCGCCAATACAACGAGGAACCGTTCCACCTGCAGCATGCGCTGACGGTGGAAGCCGTGATGCGCTGGTTCGCCAACGAACTGGGCTACGGCGCGGACGCCGATTTCTGGGCCACATGCGGCCTTTTGCACGACGTGGACTTTGAGCGCTGGCCCGACCAGCACTGCGCCAAAGCCGCCGAACTGCTGCCCGCCGCCGGGGCCAACGAAGCCCTGACCCACGCCGTCTGCTGCCATGGCTACGGCCTGTGCAGCGATGTGCGCCCCGAGCACGAGATGGAGAAGGTGCTGTTCGCCACCGACGAACTGACCGGCCTGATCGGCGCGGCGGCCAGGATGCGCCCCAGCAAAAGCTGCACCGACATGGAACTTTCGAGCCTGAAGAAGAAGTTCAAGGACAAGAAGTTCGCCGCCGGATGTTCCCGCGACGTGATCCGCCAGGGCGCCGAGATGCTGGGCTGGGAACTGGACACGCTGCTGGACCGCACCCTGCAGGCCATGCGCGCCACCGAAGCGGACGTGCAGGCCGCCATGCAGGCGCTGTGATTTTTCCCGCATATGACCGGGCGGCGCCCCTCGGCAG
>DXBF01000029.1 GCA_019116705.1 Candidatus Gemmiger avistercoris | reverse complement strand
AGTGACAGCGGTACTTCCAGCCTGACCGTCAGCGGCAACGCAGTGGTGGATACCAGAGACAGTAAAATATTGATTGCTTCACAAGCAAGTGAAGTTCAGGTTAGTGCAGGTAGTGATGGCAACGGCGGTATCGTCTTTGACGGCAAGAGCGGCACCGTCTACGGCAATGTGACTCTGGACGACCCCCTCACCGTGGGCGCAGGCGAAACCCTGACCATTCCAAAGGGTTCCACACTCACCGTGCCGGAAGGGGCGACCCTGACCAACAACGGCACCATCACGGTGCAGAGCGGCGGCACCCTGGAGGGAACGCCCACCGGCAACGGTACGGTAGAGTACAAAGTCACCGGCGTTTCACTGGATAAGGCCACTCTGGAGCTATTCACCGGCGGCAGCGAGACCCTCACCGCCACGTTCCAGCCCGCCAACGCCACCAACCAGGATGTGACCTGGAGCAGCGATAAACCCGAAGTCGCCACCGTAGAGGGCGGCACCGTCAAGGCCGTGGGTGAAGGCGAAGCCACCATCATCGTTACGACGGTAGACGGCGGCAAGACCGCCACCTGCAAGGTGACGGTGACCCAAGCCACCTACAGCATTTCCGCCGATATATCTCCCGACTTTGGCAGCGTCTACACCGGCTACACCCGGCCCGCCGCCCAAACCGTGACCATCACCAACACCGGCAACCAGACCCTGAACCTGGAGCAGCCTGCCTCCACCAAGAGTTTTGAGGTGGGGACCCTCTCCAGGACCCCGCTGGCCCCGGGCGAAAAAGCCACCTTTACGGTGCAGCCCAAGGCCGGTCTTGCCGCGGGCGTATACCGTGAGGAGATCCAGGTTTCCGACTCCGGCAATGTGACCTTGTCTATCCCTGTCAGCTTCAGCGTGCAGGCCGCCGCGGCACCGCAGGTCACCCCGGCGCCTGCAGCTACCCCGGCTCCCTCGGACAATATCACCTATTACACCTGCCCGTCCTGCGGCTATCACAACTGGACCGCCACCGAGGCAGGCTACCGCTGCGACAACTGCGGCTATCTGGAATCCACCAGGCAGCTGTCCGGCTACGGCAACGTGAAGGGCACCTACACCCCCGGCAGCGGCGCAGCGGCCCCCGCCGCCAGCACCATCCCGCAGACCGGCGACGAGAGCAACCCCGTCCTGTGGACGGTACTCCTCCTGGTCAGCGGTCTGGCCCTGGGCGGCCTTGCTCTCCGCCGCAAAACGGAGCATTCCCGCAGCTGACATCGGTTTTCCCTTTCATACAAAGTGCCCCCGCTTGTGCGGGGGCACTCTTTGTATGGTGGGCCATGAGGGATCACCCGCGGGCTAAAAACGCTCCGCAGGAGCGTTTTTGCGGGCTGCGGCCCGCACGCCCTGTTCAAATCCGACTGGCCTAGCACCAAAACAGAAACACCCGCCGGGGTACGGCGGGTGTTCCTGTTTTGGTGGGCCATGAGGGATTTGAACCCCCACTCAAGCGGTTATGAGCCGCCGGCTTTGACCGTTAAGCTAATGGCCCGCATCCACAGTATTGTTTATTATACCACACCCCGCCGCGTCTGCCAAGGGCGGCGGGTATTTTTTTGCCCCGCAGGGCATATCCTGCTACCAAAACGGCTTCTGCAAAAAAAGGGGGGCTTGCGGTGCGGCGTGTGGGGTGGGGGTTGGCGGCGCTGCTGCTGGTGCTGGTCACGGTGCTGGCGCCGCTGCGTCTGGCGGGGGACAGGCCCGCCGCGCCCGGTGTTCCCGGCCCGTCCGCCGCCGCGACGGCTGCGCCCGCCGCCTCCGCCCTGCCGGCGCGCGCCGCGCCCTACCGCGCGGTGTGGGTCAGCTATCTGGAATGGCAGCAGGTGGATTTTTCCTCCGCCGGGGCCTTCGCCGCCGACGTGGGCCGCATGTTCGACAACATCGCCGCGCTGGGGGCCACCGTGGTGCTGGCCCAGGTGCGCCCCTTCGGGGACGCGCTCTACCCCAGCGCGTACTATCCTTTCAGCCACCTGTGCACCGGCGTGCAGGGGCAGGACCCCGGCTTCGACCCGCTGGCCCTGCTGGTGCAGGCCGCCCACGAGCGCGGCCTGGAACTGGAAGCCTGGGTCAACCCCTACCGGCTGCAGGCCGGGGGCGCGCCCGCCCTTTGCAGCGAAAGCCCCGCGGTGCGCCACCCCGAATGGGTGCGCGCCACGGCGGACGGGCTCTACCTCAACCCCGCCGACCCGCAGGTGCGCGCGTTCCTGGCCGCCGCCGTGGAGGAGCTCTGCGCCGGGTACGACATCGACGGCATCCACTTCGACGACTATTTCTACCCCACCAGCGACCCGGCCTTCGACAAGGCGGACTACACCGCCGCCGGCACCGTCCTGGCCCTGGACGACTGGCGGCGCAGCAACGTGAACGCCCTGATGGCCGCCTGCCATGCAGTCACCCAGGCCTACGGCGTGCGGTTCGGCGCGGCGCCCCTGGCCGACCTGGACCTGTGCCGGGACGGCCAGTACAGCGACGCCGCCCGGTGGCTGGCACAGGGCGGCTATGTGGATTACCTGATGCCCCAGTTCTACTGGGGGCTTAACTACGAACAGAACGGCAGCGACGCCCATGCCCTGGGCACGCTGGCCGCGCAGTGGGCGGCCCTGCCCCGGGCCGAGGGGGTGGCGCTGTACGGCGGGCTGGGGGCCTACCGCATCGGCGCGGGGGACGGCACGACCGGCCCGGAAGGGGAGTGGAGCGGCGGCCGCGCCCTGGCGGACCAGCTGGACGCCCTGGCGGGGCTGGGGTACGGGGGCGCGGGGCTGTACCGCTATGCCTCGCTGTGGGCCAACCCCGGCTGGCCGGAACTGGCCGGGCAGGAAGCGGCCGCAGTGGCGGCGCGGTGGGCCCGCGCGGACCCCGCCTGCTGAGGCAGGCTCACAACAGGCCCCGGGTGTTGAGGCGGTAGCCCACCTTGAACACGGTCTGGATCTCCCGCTGCAGGCCCAGCTTGCGGCGTACCCGGTTGATATGCACGTCCACGGTGCGGCTTTCGCCCACATAATCGTAGCCCCAGGCGTCGGCCAGCAGCTGGCCGCGGGTCAGGGCGATGTTGCGGTTGAGCACCAGCGTTTCCAGCAGGGCGTATTCACGGGGCGTCAGGGCGATCTCCTGCCCGGCGCGCCAGACACGGCGGGCCTGCATGTCGATGCTGACGTCCTTGAAACAAAAGACCCCGCGCTGCTGGCGGCGGGCGCGGCGCAGCGCGTTCTGGATGCGCAGCCGGTGGACCGGCGGGGCCTGGGTACTATGAGCGTCCATTTTCGGGCACCCCCCTTTCACTGTGTCTTGTCTATATACTATAACGACAGATGTTGCCGAGTTGTTACAATTCCGGCAAAAATTAAACATAT
Source organism: Candidatus Gemmiger avistercoris (assembly GCA_019116705.1). GTDB lineage: Bacteria > Bacillota > Clostridia > Oscillospirales > Ruminococcaceae > Gemmiger > Gemmiger avistercoris. The sequence goes on along the minus strand of DXBF01000029.1, from coordinate 1,820 downwards.
TTCTACATTTTGAACAATTTATAAGGGGATCTTGCGGGAGTTTCTTTGCGCCGCTTTCTTTGCAAAGAAAGCGGCAGGCGCGGCGTTTTCAACAAACCGCCCGGTTTTCCTATAGATGTAGGGGCGGCGTGTACGCCGCCCGGGAACGTTGCGGTTGCCCGGAACGTACCGGGCCACGCAAATTTGCACGGCGGGGTCAAGACCCCGCCCTACGGAAAACGGGAACACGGCAGCAGCGACCGGCGTTCGCAACAAGATAAAATTGCCCGGGCGGCCTGCAGGCCGCCCCTACGACCGAACGGAAATTCGCAATTTTCGATTTTTGTTCGCAATTTACGGAAGGTCGTAGGGCGGGGTCTTGACCCCGCCGCAGGAACCTCCCGGCAGGCGCGGCGTTTTCAACAAACCGCCCGGTTTTCCTATAGATGTAGGGGCGGCGTGTACGCCGCCCGGGAACGTTGCGGCTGCCCGGAACGTACCGGGCCACGCAAATTTGCACGGCGGGGTACGACCCCGCCCTACAGGGTGACCGGGAACGGGCGGCCTGCAGGCCGCCCCTACAGCCGAACGGGAATTGGGAATTTCTATTTTGGATTCGCAACTCCCGCAAGGATGCACAAACCGCCTGTCCGGGGCGGTTTTCTTTTTCGTTCAGGTTTTCCCCGGTTTTCCACCGGGGGATTTTCGGCGGTTTATCTGTGTTTTTGACCATTTTCCCCCGTTTTGCACAAGGTTTTCCACACTTTCAACAGAGTTTTCCACACTTTCCCCGTGGAAAAGGCGGTGGATACGGTGGAAAACCCGGTGCAAACGGTGCAAAACCTATGGTTTTTCCGGGATTTTTCCTTTCTGTCAAAAATTCTTCACAGCAGGTTCATCTTTTGGGTCCATGATACCTATATCGCCTTGAACGGCTTTTACTAAGGAGTGATACGCATGAAAGAACAGACCCCGCCCAAGGACCCCAAAAAGAAACTCTGGGCCGGTTACGGCATCCTCATCGCGCTGCTGCTGCTCAGCAATATTTTCCTGTTCCCGGCCATGATGGAATCCCGGGTGGAAAGCGTCAACTACAGCACCTTTTTGCAGATGCTGGAGGACAAGCAGCTCGCCACCGTGCAGCTGGAGGACCAGCAGATCTATTTTGTAGACAACGAGAAAAACGCCTACAAGACCAACGCCATCGCCCAGGACGGCGACCTCGTCAACCGGCTGGAGGAAGCCGAGGTGGAGTTCGGCACCGTCTACCAGGCCCCCACCATCTGGGACACCCTGTTCAGTCTGGTGCTCAGTTTCCTGCCCCTCATCGTGGCGTTCTGGTTCCTCAACCGCATGGTCTCCAAGCGGATGAAGGACATGGGCGGCGCCAACGCCATGCTGTTCGGCGGCAAATCCGGCGCCAAGCAGTATGTGGTGGACGACAAAGCCGGCATCAAGTTCAACGACGTGGCCGGCGAGGACGAAGCCAAGGAAAGCCTGCAGGAGATCGTGGATTTCCTGCACAACCCCGGGAAATATGAGGACATCGGCGCCAAGATGCCCAAGGGCGTGCTGCTGGTGGGCCCCCCGGGCACCGGCAAGACGCTGCTGGCCCGCGCCGTGGCCGGGGAGGCGGGCGTGCCCTTCTTCTCCATCGCGGGCAGCGAATTTGTGGAGATGTTCGTGGGCATGGGCGCGTCCAAAGTGCGCGACCTGTTCAAGCAGGCAGCCGAGAAAGCCCCCTGCATCGTCTTTATCGACGAGATCGACACCATCGGCAAAAAGCGCGACGGCGCGGGCGCCGTGGGCGGCAACGACGAGCGCGAGCAGACGCTGAACCA
>DXBF01000028.1 GCA_019116705.1 Candidatus Gemmiger avistercoris | reverse complement strand
CGGTCGCCGCCCAGCTCCACGGTCTTGCGGATCAGGGTGGAGGCGATGCCGGTCTCCATCAGGACGCGGCCGAACCAGGCGCCCCAGCAGACGTTGACCAGCGTGGTGCCCCAGCCTTCGGGCGCGCTCTGGTAGATGTTGTTCAGGATGGAGACGAGGCTCGTGCCGGAATCCCCGCCGAACTGCAGGATCTCATTCTCCGCAATGAATTCGGGCGAGGCGACCAGCGTGCCGAGCAGGGACAGCGCCGTCCAGATGGTGGCGATGACCAGGAAGCCGATCATCAGGTTGTGGCCCTTGACGCAGTAGTAAGCCAGGCCAAAGAAGCTCAGAACCAGGATGATACCAATCACAAATTCCATGATATTCCTCCTTTTTGTTCTGCCCGTCCCCCTTCCAGGCGGACAGTTGTGATTGATGGATCGTACCTATTATATACGAAAACGTTTTCATATGCAACAAAAAGTTCATGTTTTGTAGAAAATTTTGTCATATTTGCCAACACAGAACAAAAATGGCGTTTCCGGCCGCAAATGGCTCCATGACGCAGTCTTTCGGGGATGCTACCGGTAGAAGGCCCGGTAGGCCAAGGCGGCGGGGCGCCGCCGGCACAGAAAAAAGCCCTTTCATAACGGCGGGACGGGGCCCGGCGCGCCGCCGCTTTGCAGCGCCATTTGAAGAACGCGGGAAACTGTAGTATAATAGATCCCAGATTCAGGGCGCGCGGCGCCCGGCAGGAGGATATGTCAGATGAAGATCGCAGTTGCAGGGACCGGATACGTAGGCCTTTCCATCGCGGTGCTGCTGGCCCAGCACCACCACGTCACGGCGGTGGACATCCTGCCGGAAAAAGTGGAAAAGATCAACCGGCGGGAATCGCCCATCCAGGATGAATACATCGAAAAATACCTGGCCGAAAAGCCGCTGGACCTGACCGCCACGCTGGACGGCGAGGCGGCCTACCGGGACGCGGAGTTCGTGGTGGTGGCGGCCCCTACCAACTACGACAGCCGCAAAAATTTCTTTGATACGTCGGCGGTGGAGGCGGTGCTGGATCTGGTGATGCAGGTCAACCCCGATGCCGTCATCGTCATCAAGTCCACCATCCCGGTGGGCTACACCCGCCATATCCGGGAAAAGACGGGGAACCGCAACATCCTGTTCAGCCCGGAATTCCTGCGGGAAAGCAAGGCACTCTACGACAATCTTTACCCCAGCCGCATCATTGTGGGCACCGATCCCGATGACGCCCGCCTGACCGAGAAGGCCCATGTCTTTGCAGGTCTTTTGCAGGAGGGCGCGCTCAAAGAAAACATCGACACGCTGTTTATGGGCTTTACCGAGGCGGAAGCCGTCAAACTGTTCGCCAACACCTACCTGGCCCTGCGGGTGAGCTACTTCAACGAGCTGGACACCTATGCCGAAAGCAAGGGCCTGAACACCCGCGACATCATCCGGGGCGTCTGCCTGGACCCGCGCATCGGCGACCACTACAACAACCCCAGTTTCGGCTACGGCGGCTACTGCCTGCCGAAAGATACCAAGCAGCTGCTGGCCAACTACGCCGACGTGCCGGAAAATCTCATCGAGGCCATCGTGGAATCCAACCGCACCCGCAAGGACTATATCGCCGACCGGGTGCTGGAACTGGCCGGGGCCTACACCGGCAGCAGCGACTACGACCCCGCCAGGGAGCACCCGGTGGTGGTGGGCGTTTACCGCCTGACCATGAAGTCCAACTCCGATAATTTCCGGCAGTCCAGCATCCAGGGCGTCATGAAGCGGATCAAGGCCAAAGGGGCCGAGGTCATCATCTACGAGCCCACGCTGGAGGACGGCGCGACCTTCTTCGGCAGCCGGGTGGTCAACGACCTGGACAAGTTCAAGGCGCAGAGCAAGGCCATCATCGCCAACCGCTACGACAGCGACCTGGACGACGTGCAGGAAAAAGTGTACACCCGGGACCTGTTCCGGCGGGACTGAGCGGGCAAAGGGCGCGCCGCGACCCGGCCATTCCAAAAGGGGCAGCAGCCGCGTCAGGCAAAGCCGTGCGCGGCCGCTGCCCCTTTTGGCGTACCCGGCCGGCGGAACGCCAGAGGCTTGACAGCCGGGGCGCGGCATGGTACAATGGCCCCTTAAAAAAGTTAGTTATGACTAACCAGGGGCGCCGCACAGCCGCCCATCCTGTACAGCGGATGCGCCGGCGGGAAGATCGCCCGCGCCGCCCGGCAAACTTTTTGACAACAGGAGGTATCGGATATGGATACTACCGTCTGGCAGGCTTTCGGCCTGACGCTGCTGGCCGGGCTCAGCACCGGCATCGGCAGCCTGATCGCGCTGGTCAGCCGCCGCACCAACCGCAAATTCCTCTCAGTGGCGCTGGGCTTTTCCGCCGGGGTCATGATCTATGTCTCGCTGGTGGAGATCCTCGACGAAGCGCGGGCCACCCTGACGGCCCAGCTGGGCGCGCGCAGCGGCGGCTGGGCCGCGGCGGCGGCGTTTTTCGGCGGCATGCTGGTCATCGCCCTCATCGACCGCCTGATCCCCGAGGGGGAGAACCCCCACGAGGTCAAGCGGATGGAAGCCATGGAGGACCCGCCCCCCGCGCGGCTGCTGCGCATGGGGCTGTTCACGGCGCTGGCCATCGCCGTCCACAACTTCCCCGAGGGGCTGGCCACCTTCGTTTCGGCCCTGCAGGAGCCGGGGCTGGCGGTGCCCATCGTGGCGGCCATCGCGCTGCACAACATCCCCGAGGGCATCGCCGTTTCGGTACCCATCTACCAGGCCACCGGCTCGCGCGGGCGGGCCTTCGTCTACTCCTTCCTCTCCGGCCTGGCCGAGCCGCTGGGGGCGCTGGCGGGGTGGCTGGTGCTGCGGCCATTCATGAACGGCGCCCTTTTCGGCGTGCTCTTTGCCGGGGTGGCGGGCATCATGGTGTTCATCTCCTTCGACGAATTGCTGCCCGCAGCCCGGGAGTACGGCGAACATCACCTCTCCCTCTACGGCCTGATCGCCGGCATGGCGCTGATGGCGGTCAGCCTGCTGCTCTTCCTGTGACGGCATCTTGCACAAAAAAATAAGCCGGCAGCCGCTTTTCCTGTTGGATTTTGCCGCGCGCCATGCTATACTGAACAGGAGAAGGCAGGCGCGACCTGCCGTGTCAGAAAGGAACGGTGTTCAAAGATGGCAAACAACTTTACTTTTTATTCCCCGACCGAGATCGTGTTCGGGCGCGGCACCCAGGGCAGCACGGCGGACTATATCAAAAAGTACCACGGCAGCCGGGTGCTGGTGGTTTACGGCAGTGAGCGCGTGGTCAAAAGCGGCCTGATGGACAGCATCGTGGCGCCCATGCGGGCGGCGGGGCTGGAATGCTGGCTGCTGGGCGGCGTGGTGCCCAACCCCCATCTGGGCAAGGTCTACGAGGGCATCGGGATCGGCAAGCGGGAGGGCGTGGACTTCCTGCTGGCCGTGGGCGGCGGCTCGGTCATCGATACGGTCAAGGCCATCGCCTACGGCCTGGCGGAGCCTGAGGAGGACGTCTGGACGCTGTTTGAACATACCCGCACGGCCAAAGCCTGCCTGCCGGTGGCTTCGGTGCTGACCATTGCCGCCGCAGGCAGCGAGTCCAGCAACAGCTGCGTCATCACCAACGAAAAGACCGGCGAGAAGCGCGCCTATGACGACGACGTGGCCCGGCCCAAGTTCGCGGTCATGAACCCCGAACTGACACTGACCCTGCCCGACTACCAGACCGAGAGCGGCTGCACCGACATCATGATGCACACGATGGAGCGCTACTTCACGGCCACCGCCGACATGGAACTGACCGACGCCATCGCCGAGGCGCTGCTGCGTACCGTGATGGAGAACGCAAAGATCCTGCACACCCGCCCCGACGACTACAAGGCCCGGGCGGAGGTCATGTGGGCGGGGTCCCTGGCCCACAACGGCCTGACCGGCTGCGGCAACGGCGACGCGGACTTTGCCACCCACATGCTGGAGCATGAGCTGGGCGGCATGTTCGACGTCACCCACGGCGCGGGGCTGGCGGCCCTGTGGCCCAGCTGGGCGCGGTACGTCTGCGCCAGCGTGCCGGGGCGTTTTGCCCGCTACGCCGTGCAGGTGATGGGTGTGGCCCCCGAAGGCACCGAGGCCGAACTGGCCGAGAAGGGCATCCGCGCCATGGAGGATTTCTACCGCAGCATCGGTATGCCCACCAATTTGCGGGAACTGGGCCTTGCCCCCACCGAGGAGCAGCTGCGCGCGCTGGCCCGCGGCTGTGCGGCGGCCTGCGGCGGCAGCCGCGGCGCGGCCAAGGTGCTGTACGAGGAGGATATGTACAACATCTACAAGATGGCGCTGTAAGCCTTTTGGGCCCGTAACCGGCAGGATAGAAACACGAACGGCGGGGGAGCGCGCGACGCGCTCCCCCGCCGTGTTTGCAAGACAGTTGACGGACGGCGGGAATTGTGGTATCACTCCTTTTGTACGAACCACACCCAGCCCGAACGCGGAGGAATCCCCCATGCCCATCCTACTTGACCGCCACCTGCAGGAACAGATCCCCCAGGAACCCGGGGAACTGCCCGTCGCCTTTTACCGCGACGAGCTGTCCGCCCTGCCCGGCTGGGCGGGGCCGGTGCATTGGCACCCCTTCCTGGAGTTGGCCGCCGCCCGGCAGGGCGTGCTGGACTGCCAGGTGGGGCAGGCCCATATCACGCTGGAGCCGGGGGACAGCATCCTCATCAACCAGAACCGGCTCCACAGCTTCCGGCAGCTGTCCGGCAGTGCGCCGGACCCGCTGCCCATTCTGGTATTTTCCGGCGCCGCCATCGCCCCCGAGGACAGCGCCGCCTACCAGCGATACGTCCAGCCGGTGCTGGGGTGCAGCAGCCTGCCCTTTGTGGTGTTCCGCCGCGGCGATGCCCGGTGGACGGGCCTGGGCCGCAGGCTCCGCGCCGCCTGCCGCGCCATGGCCGAACAGCCCCCTTACTATGAGTTGGAAGTGCAGCGCAGCCTCAGCGCCCTCTGGCAGATCCTGCTGGAACACTGGGACGGCCTGCCCCGCGCCGAGGCCTCCCCGGTGCAGCTGAACGCCCAGATCCGCCTGCAGAAGATGCTGGCCTACCTGTACAGCCACTACGACCAGGACATCACCCTGGCGGACATCGCCGGTGCTGCCCATATCAGCCGCAGCGAGGCCGGGCGGTGCTTCCGGGCCTACCTGGGCTGCTCCCCGGTGGAGGCCCTGATCCGCTACCGGCTGCAGGCGGCCCGGCGCCTGCTGGGGCAGACCACCCTGACCCTGCAGCAGATCAGTGACGCCTGCGGCTTCCACTCGGCCAATTATTTCAGCCGCCAGTTCCGCAAGCGGTACGGCCATTCCCCCAGGGAAGGCCGCGACCTGGGTTAATAGTGCTTGTTTTTGGCGGTATTGTGCCTTTTCGCTGGTTGCTTTTGGTTTTATAATACCCTTGCGTTTACAAACGAAAGGGGAAATTTTGATGCAAGGAAAGCAAAACGGCCCGCGTCGGCCGGCAGGCGAGGCAGCCGGTAAGGCACAGACGCCGAACTACAAAAAGACGCTGACGGCCTGTTACCTGGGATTCGTCACCCAGGCCATCGCCGCCAACTTTGCGCCGCTGCTGTTTCTGACGTTTCAGCGCGACTACGGCATCCCTCTGGGGCAGATCGCCCTGATCCCGGTGGTGTTCTACCTGGTCCAGCTGCTCATCGACCTGGGGGCCGCCCGCTTTGCGGACCGCATCGGCTACCGGGCCTGCGTGGTGGCCTCCCAGGGGGTCTCGGCGGCGGGGCTGGTGCTGCTGGCCGTTCTGCCGGAGGTCCTGCCCGTGCCCTTTTGGGGCATCCTGCTGGCGGTGGTGCTCTACGCCGTGGGCAGCGGCCTGGTGGAGGTGCTGGTGAGCCCCATCGTGGAGGCCTGCCCCTTTGCGGACAAGGCGGGCCGGATGAGCCTGCTCCATTCCTTTTACTGCTGGGGCGCGGTGGGGGTCATCCTGGGCTCCACGCTGTTCTTCGCGGTGTTCGGCGTCGGGCGCTGGCGGGTGCTGGCGCTGCTGTGGGCGCTGGTACCGCTGGTCAACGTCTTCCGGTTCCTCACCTGCCCCATCGGGCGCTTAGTGGCGGAGGGGGAGGGCCTGTCCCCGGGGCGGCTGCTCCGGCAGCCGCTGCTGTGGGCCATGGTGCTGCTGATGGTCTGCTCCGGCGCCTCCGAGGCGACGATGGCCCAGTGGGCCTCCGCCTTCACTGAGTCGGCACTGGGGGTCTCCAAGACGGTGGGGGATCTGGCCGGGCCCTGCCTGTTCGCCGCCTTCATGGGGGGCTCCCGCATGCTGTACGGCAGGCTGAGCGGCAGGCTGAGCGGCAGGCTGGACCTGGCCCGGACCATGCTGGGCGGCGGCCTGCTGTGCGTGGCCTGCTACCTGCTGGCGGCCCTCTCGCCCCTGCCGGTGCTGGGGCTGGCCGGGTGCGCGGTGTGTGGCTTCGGCGTGGGCATCATGTGGCCGGGCAGCATCAGCCTGGCCTCCCGGCAATGCCCGAACGGCGGCACCGCCATGTTCGCCCTCCTGGCGCTGGCCGGGGACCTGGGCAGCACCGTAAGCCCGGCCCTGGTGGGCTGGCTTTCAGGGGTGGCGGGGGGCAGCCTGAAGACCGGCCTGCTGGCCGCCACGGTGTTCCCGCTGCTGCTGGCGTCCCGGTTGTTCGCCCTGTGCCGCCGCAGGCGCTCCGCCTGACCGCCCGTCAGTCCTCATGGCGGGGCAGGGCCGCCGCGCCCAGGCAGGCAAGGCCCAACCCCAGCATCAGCAGGCCGGTATTGGCGTCCAGCGCGTTCAGCGCCGCCAGCACGGCCACGGCTACGCCCATGGCAAGGCCCACGCCTTTCAGAATGGTATCCAGCAGGCCGGCCCACGGTCTTTCCGGGGCCGCCTGCTCTTTTTTGACCTGCATCAGTTCGTCCAGCGATACCCCCAGCACCTCCGCCAGCAGCGGCAGGCTGCTCACGTCGGGGCAGGAGAGGTCCCGCTCCCACTTCGATACGGCTTTGTCGGTCACGCCCATCTGCCCGGCCAGTTCGGCCTGGGTCATGCCCTTTTCTTTGCGCAGGGCGGCGATCAGCTGTCCCAATGTCTGTTTCATGGCTCTGTCGGCTCCTTTTCTTGTCGGTTTTGGATTCGCGGCGGCGGCGCGGGGCGTTCCCGGCCGCAGCCTTATTGTACCGCAGGGCGGCGGTTTCCTCAACCGACCGGCAGTTGAGCGCCCCCGACCGCTGGTTTACCCGGGGTCGAGGGGCTTGTTTGGCCTGACGGGACGCAGTATAATGGAAAAAACAGGCCGCCGGGGCGGGGCCCCGGGAAGAGGGAGGATGAAAGTGTGATCGACGCCATCCGGGTCCGCGGCGCGCGGGTCCATAACCTGAAAAACATCGACGTGGACGTGCCGCTGCACAGGATCGTGGGGGTGGCGGGGGTGTCCGGCTCCGGCAAATCGTCGCTGGCGCTGGGCGTGCTCTATGCCGAGGGCTCCCGCCGCTATCTGGACGCCCTCTCCACCTACACCCGCCGCCGCATGACCCAGGCGGCCAAGGCCGCCGTGGACGAGGTGCTCTATGTGCCCGCGGCCCTGGCGCTGCACCAGCGCCCCGGCGTTCCGGGCATCCGCAGCACCTTCGGCACCGGCACCGAACTGCTCAACAGCCTGCGGCTGATGTACAGCCGTCTGGCCAGCCACCGCTGCCCCAACGGCCACTACCTGCCGCCCACGCTGGCGGTGGCGGCCGGGCAGGCGCTGGTCTGCCCGGCGTGCGGGGCGGAGTTTTACGCCCCCGGGGCCGAGGAACTGGCCTTCAACAGCCAGGGGGCCTGCCGCACCTGCGGCGGCACCGGGGTGGTGCGCACGGTGAACAAGGCCGCCCTGGTGCCCGACGAAAGCCTGACCATCGAGCAGGGGGCCGTAGCGCCCTGGAACTCGCTGATGTGGTCGCTGATGGTGGACGTCTGCCGGGCCATGGGGGTGCGCACCGACGTGCCCTTCCAAGACCTGACCGAACAGGAGAAGGACATCGTCTACAACGGCCCGGCGGAGAAAAAGCACATCCTCTACCACTCCAAGCATACCAATGAACTGGCGGAGCTGGACTTTACCTATTATAACGCCACCTACACGGTGGAGAACGCCCTGGCCAAAGTCAAGGACGAAAAAGGCATGAAGCGGGTGGAAAAATTCCTCACCACCGGCCCCTGCCCCGACTGCGGCGGCACCCGCCTGTGCGAAGCCGCCCGTGCGCCCCGGCTGCGGGGCCTCGGGCTGGACGAAGCCTGCGCCATGACGCTGTCGGAACTGGCGGGCTGGGTGGACGGCGTGCCGGATACCCTGCCCGAAGCCATGCGCCCCATGGCCCGCAGTATCTGCGAAAGTTTCCAGACCGTGGCCCGCCGCCTGCTGGACCTGGGGCTGGGCTACCTGACGCTGGACCGCGCGGCCGCCACGCTCTCCACGGGGGAGCGCCAGCGCATGCAGCTGGCCCGGGCCGTGCGCAACCGCACCACCGGCGTGCTCTACGTGCTGGACGAACCCTCCATCGGGCTGCACCCCTCGAACATCGTGGGGCTGCAGGGCGTGATGGAGGACCTGATCGCCGACGGCAACTCCATCGTGTTGGTGGACCATGACACCCAGATCCTGGCAAAAGCCGGCTGGATCATCGAGATGGGCCCCGGCGCGGGGGCCTCCGGCGGGCAGGTGGTGGCCGCCGGCACGGTGCCGGCGCTGGCGCAGGACCCTGCTTCCCGCATCGGGCCGTTTTTGGCGGGCCGGCCCGTGCAGGTGCGCACCCCCGCGCCCCGGGACCGCCTGTTTGAAAACGGCAGCATCCGCCTTTCCACCGGGGCCATCCATACGGTGCAGCCGCTGGAAGTGCGCATCCCCAAGGGCCGTCTGACCGTGGTCACCGGCGTGTCGGGTTCCGGCAAGACCACCCTGATCCTCGAAAGCCTGGTCCCCGGGCTGCAGGCGGCCATCGCCGGGCAGCCGCTGCCCGCCCACGTGCGGGCGGCGGACCCCGGTGCGCTGCGGCAGGTCAAACTCATCGACGCCACACCCATCGGCATCAACGTGCGCTCCACGGTGGCGACCTATGCGGGCGTCCACGACGAACTGCGCAAGACCTTCGCCCGTACCCCCGACGCCAGACGGCTGGGGTACAAGGCGGGGGATTTCTCCTACAACACCGGCAGGCTGCGGTGCCCCACCTGCGACGGCACCGGCGTCATCAGCCTGGACGTGCAGTTCCTGCCCGATGTGGACATCCCCTGCCCGGACTGCCGCGGCGCGCGCTATGCCAAAGAGGCCGCGCTGGTGCGGTACGAAGGCCCGGCGGGGCGCTGCACCCTGCCCGAACTGATGGCCATGGACGTGCACACGGCGCTGGACGCCTGCCGGGGGCTCAAGCTGGTCAGCCAGCGCCTGCAGGTGCTGGACGACCTGGGCCTGGGCTACCTGACCCTGGGGGAAGAGACGCCCAGCCTTTCCGGCGGCGAAGCCCAGCGGCTCAAGCTGGCCAGCGAGATGGGCCGCCCCCAGGGCGACAGCCTGTTTGTCTTTGACGAGCCGACCATCGGTCTGCACCCGCTGGACGTGCAGACCCTGCTGGGCGTGTTCGAGACGCTGATCCGCCAGGGGGCCACCGTGGTGGTCATCGAGCATGACCTGGACGTGATCCGCAACGCCGACTACCTCATCGACATGGGCCCCGGCGGCGGGACGGCGGGCGGCCGCATCGTGGCCCGGGGCACGGCGGCAGACCTCAAAAGCTGCCCCGAAAGCGCCACCGGGCGCTTCCTGTAAGGAAAATTGCGCGCGGGGGGGGGCGGTTTTCCCGCCCTCCGGCTTGCGCAGACCCCCGCAAATGTGGTATAGTGGACTTCGTCAGACGGCCTGCCCCCTGCGGCGGGCCGCGGCTTGCGTATCGCGACCAACCGTTATGGAAAGGACAAATCCCTATGAAAGAAAACAATACCAGCCTTCTGCGCGTGATCCTGCGGGTGCTGCAGGGCGTGCTGATCGGCGTGGGCGCAGTGCTGCCGGGCATCTCCGGCGGTGTGCTCTGCGTCGTGTTCGGCATCTACAAGCCGGTCATGGAACTGCTGGGCGACCCCATCCGCAAATTCCGCACCCACGTGCCCAAGCTGCTGCCGGTCATCGTCGGCGGCGCGGTGGGCTTCCTGGGGGTGGCCAAGATCCTGGCGTTCTTCCTGGAAGCCTACCCGGCCCCCTCGGTCTGCCTGTTCATCGGCCTCATCACCGGCATGCTGCCCTCGCTCTTCCGGGAAGCCAACGAGAAGGGCCGTGTCAAAAACGCCTGGGTGCCGCTGGCCGTCGCCTTTGTGGTGATCCTGGCGCTGCTCATCTCGCTGAACCTCTTCTCCATCACCATCACGCCCAACTTCGGCTGGTATGTGTTCTGCGGCTTCTGCCTGGCGCTCAGCGTCATTGCCCCGGGCATGAGCTTCTCCACGCTGCTCATGCCGCTGGGCCTGTACACCCCCTTCGTGGACGGCCTGGGCAGCCTTGATTTCTCCATCCTGGTCCCGGCGGGCATCGGCGCGGTGGTCACGGTCATCTGTCTGGCCCGCGCTGTGGACGCCCTGTTCGACCACTTCTACGCCTACGCGTTCCATGCCATCATCGGCATCGTCATCGCCGCCACCATCATGATCGTCCCGGTGGACAGCTTCACCTCCCTGGGGTCGGCGGCCGTCAACGTGGTCTGTCTGGCGGTGGGCGTCGCGGCTGCGCTGGCGCTGGACCGCTTCAATTCCAGCATCCCCAAGCAGGACGACTGAGCCCTGCGCGTCCGGTCGTGCGACCCGGGCCGTCCCCCGGACGGCCCGTTTTTTGGTATCCGGGGCGCTGCGCCCCGGGAAAGGAGCTTTCCCATGCAGTATCAGCAAGTATACGACCTCTGGTGCGCCCGCGCCGTGGAGGACCCCGACCTGCGCGCCGAACTGGCCGCCGTGCAGGGCGACGAAGCCGCCGTCGCCGACCGCTTCTACCGCGACCTTGCATTCGGCACCGGCGGGCTGCGCGGCGTGATCGGCGCAGGCAGCAACCGCATGAACATCTACACCATCCGCCGCGCGACCCAGGGGCTGGCGGACTATATCAACGCCGAGGGCCTGCCCAAAAAGGTCGCCGTCGCCCACGACAGCCGCATCAAGGGCGATCTGTTCAGCCGCGAGGCCGCCCGCGTGCTGGCCGCCAACGGCATCACCGCCTGGCTCTACCCCCGGCTGGAACCCACCCCGGCGCTGTCCTGGGCGGTGCGGTACCTGGGCTGCGGCGCGGGCATCTGCGTCACCGCCAGCCACAACCCCGCTCAGTACAACGGCTACAAGGTCTACGGGGCCGACGGCTGTCAGATCACGCTGGAAGCCGCCGCCAAAGTGCTGGCCGCCATCGGGCAGCATGACTATTTCGACAGCCCCAAACTGGCGGACTATGACGAAGCCGTGGCCGCCGGGAGCATCCGGGCCATCCCCGACGCCTGCCTGTCGGACTTTGTGGACGCGGTGCTGGCCCTGCGCCCCGGCAACGACGTGAGCAAACTCAAGCTGGTCTACACGCCGCTGAACGGCAGCGGCCTGGAGCCGGTCAAACTGCTGCTGGAACGCATGGGCGTGACGCAGCTTACCGTGGTGCCCGAGCAGGCGCAGCCCGACGGGAATTTCCCCACCTGCCCCTACCCCAACCCCGAGATCCGTCAGGCCATGGAGGCGGGGCTGAAACTCTGCGACGCCGTCCGCCCCGACCTGATGATCGGCACCGACCCCGACTGCGACCGCATGGGGGCCGCCGTGCCCGACGGCCAGGGCGGCTACCGGCTCATCACCGGCAACGAGATGGGCGTGCTGCTGCTGGACTACATCTGCCGCACGCGCGCCGCCAACGGCACCATGCCGGAGGCCCCCGTGGCGGTGACCACCATCGTCTCCACCGACATGGCGGACCCCATCGCCCGAAAATACGGCGTGGAACTGCGCCGCACGCTGACGGGCTTCAAGTTCATCGGCGAGCAGATCGGCCTGCTGGAAGCCGAAGGCCATGCCGAACGTTATATTTTCGGCTTTGAGGAGAGCTACGGCTATCTTTCCGGCGGCCACGTGCGGGACAAGGACGGCGTCAACGCCGTCATGCTGGCCTGCGAGGCTGCCGCCTGGTACGCCGCCCGGGGCATGAGCCTGCTGGACGCGGTCAACGCATTGTACAAAGAGTACGGTTTCTACCGCAGCGCGCTGAAAAGCTACACCTTTGAGGGCGAGAGCGGCATGCGCACCATGCAGGGCATCATGGCCCGCCTGCGGGCGGACGAGCCTTTCGTCATCGCCGGGTACGGCGTGGACAAAGTCATCGACTACCAGCGCGGCGGCACCGGCCTGCCGAAAGCCGACGTGCTGGAGTACCGGCTGGAAAACGGCGCCAAGCTGATGGTCCGCCCCAGCGGCACCGAACCCAAGATCAAAGTCTACCTGTCCGCCGTGGCGGGCAGCGAGGCGGAGGCCGACGCCATCAACGAACGGCTGGCGGAAGCCGCAGGCGCCTGGATGCAGGCGTGAGCGCAGGAAAACAGAAAAACAAAAAAGGACCGGCGGAGCCGGTCCTTTTTTGTGCCGGTGCCCCGTCCGGCGTTTTTTGCGCCGGACGGGGCATACTGTGACCAGGACCGCCGGCAGAAAGGAGACGACCATGACACTGAACGCCTACCGCGCCTGGCTGCAGCAGAGGGAACGCAGCGCAGGCACCATCGAAAAATACCTGCGGGACACCGCCCGCTTTTTCCGGGAGACCGGCGCGCCCGACGCCCCGCCCAAAGAG
>DXBF01000027.1 GCA_019116705.1 Candidatus Gemmiger avistercoris | reverse complement strand
GTGCCGTCGGGCAGGTTGATGGCTTCGGGCCGCACGTTGACCAGGTCGAACAGGTTGCGGTGCATAAAGCTCCAGTAGCTTTCGGGGTGCTCTTTGGGCAGGCCGCGGTACTCATCCAGATTGACCGTCGTGACCTCGGAAAAATCCAGGTCGCCCTTGTTGTACCAATCCACCAGCTGCTTGTAGGTCCCCACCGGGGTGCCGCCGGTGGCCAGGCCCAGCACGCAGTTGGGCTTCATGATGACCTGGGCGGAGATAATGTTGGCCGCCTTGCGGGACATGGACTGATAATCGCTTGCGTGGATAATCTTCATGGGAAAAACCTCCTAAAATACGGGCCGGCCCGCATACTTGCTCTATTATACCATAGAAGCGGGCAGAGAACAGCCGCGCAGGAAAATTTAATAAAAAAGCCGGGGACGGGCGAGAAGCCCGCCCCCGGCGGATCGGATCAGGGAAACCAGGACCTTGACCCGGCAGAGCGGAGAAGTGCCTTACAGCATCTTCTTCAGCTCGTCGTAGACGAACTGCACCTTGGGGCCGATCACGACCTGGCAGGCGTTCTTGCTGGGACGGATGACGCCCGCGGCGCCCGCAGCCTTGACGGCCTTTTCGTCCACAGCGGAGCTGTCCTTCACCTCAAAGCGCAGGCGGGTGGCGCAGTAGTCCACGTTGGCAACGTTGCCCTTGCCGCCGATGGCAGCCAGAACGCCGCTGGCGATGGCAGTGAAGTCATTGTTGGCCAGGGTGATGTTGGCTTCCGCCGCATCGGTGTCCTCATCCTCACGGCCGGGGGTCGTCAGGTTGAACTTGGTGATGGCGAAGCGGAACACCACATAGAAGATCACGAAGGCTGCAATACCCAGCGGAATGATCATCCAGGTGTTGGCGTGGGCCGGCAGAGAGGCAGAGAACAGCAGGTCGGTGCCGCCGGCGGAGAACATGAAGCCCGCGCGGAAGCCCACATAGTAGGTAATGACCGCGAAGATGGCGTACAGCAGCGCGTACACCACGTACAGCGGGAAGCACAGGAACATGAAGCCGAACTCGAAGGGCTCGGTCACGCCGCAGACGAAAGCGCAGATGGCGGCGGAGGTGACCAGGCCGATGGCGGCCTTCTTGTTCTTGGCGGTGTGGACCATGGCCAGCGCCGCGCCGGGGATACCGAACATCATGCAGGGGAAGAAGCCGGACATGTACATGCCCAGGCTCCAGTCGATGACTTCGCCGTTGGTGCCGATGTCACCGGTGACATAGCCTGCCCAGTAGTTGCTCAGGTCGCCGATGCCGATGGTATCGAACCAGAACACGTTGTTCAGGGCGTGATGCAGGCCGGTGGGGATCAGCAGGCGGTTGAAGAAGGCGTACAGGCCGGCGCCGATGCCGCCCAGGCCCACGATGCCGTCGCCCAGCGCAACCAGGGCGTTGAAGATCAGCGGCCAGACGAACAGCAGGATGACGGACACCACGATCGAGACCACGCCGGTGACGATGGCCACGCAGCGCTTGCCGCTGAAGAAGGCCAGCCAGTCAGGCAGCTGGGTGTTCTTGAACTTGTTGTAGCAGGTAGAGCCGATGATGGCAGCCAGGATGCCGATGAAGGCGTTGCCCGCGGTTTTCTGGAACGCGATGAAGGTGGAAGAGCCTTCTTCCAGGGTCATGATCGCGCCCACGACGCCGGTGGAGAGCAGCTGGGTCATCATCAGGTAGCTGACCAGGCCCGCCAGGGCGGCGGTGCCGTCGTGGTCATCGGACAGACCCACGGCCGCGCCGACGGCAAACAGCCAGGCCATATTGTCGATCAGCGCGCCGCCGGCCTTGATCAGGATAAAGCCGGCAGTATAGGCGAGACCCTCGGTCGGGCCCTCGGCGCCCATGGCCGCAGGGGCCAGGAAGTAGCCCACGCCCATCAGGATGCCGCAGATCGGCAGCGCGGCGACGGGCAGCATAAGCGCCTTGCCGAGCTTCTGCAGATATTTCATCATAAAAGCATTCCTCCAAATATAAAATGGATTCCCTTAACGTAACGGCCCGCCGGCCTGGTTCCCGGCCAACCGCTCTGTTATTCATATGTTAACACATTTTTCATAAAAAAGAAAGCAAATCTTCACAAAAATTGGGGCAAAAAAAGCGATTTGGCGAAAAGCCGAAAAAGCGTGAGCCGATTTGGTTAAAATGTTAACAAAAGAGAGACGGGCGTGCAACAAAAAGGCAAGCATGCAACAAAAAGACAGGGGGAGCCCTCCTGCGGGGAACGAAAGGGCAGAAAAAAACGCCGCTTTCTGAACAGCGCAGAAAGCGGCGTCGGGAAGCAGGGCGGGCTCAATTCTCCTGGGCCAGGAAGAGCTTGGGCGCGGCCTTGCAGATCAGCACGGCGGCCGCGGTGGTCAGGATGGTCTCAGGGATCATGTAGCTGCCGTTGTAGCCCAGGCTGTAGACCCAGGCGGGCAGGCCTTCGCTCAGGTTGCCCCAGATCAGCACGCCGGACAGGAAGCTGCACAGGTAGCGGATCAGGCAGACGGCCGCAGTGCCCACGGCGACGCCCACCAGGCGGTTGCGGAAGGGCTTGGCGAAGGCGCCGGCCAGGCCCAGCAGGGTGAAGGCCAGCACGTAGTCCAGCAGGATCATGCCCACCAGCGGCAGCAGGCCGGGGGCCGGGGGCGCGTAGAAGCCCAGCAGCATCTGCAGCAGGCTGTTCACAAAGCCGGTGAACAGGCCCCACTTGACGCCGTGGCGGAACGAGATCAGGATGAACGGCAGCATGCTGAACAGCGTGATGGAACCGCCGTTGGGCAGTTCGTAGATCTTGATGTTCGCCAGCACGGTGCCGAGGGCGATCATCAGGGCGCACTCCACCAGGGTGCGGGTCTTGGAATAGGTCTTACTCATGGGTCAATTTCCTCCCCAAACAATAAAAGTACATAAAAACAAGAAAAGCGCCTGCACATCACAAGCAGGCGCAAACGCAGTATGACTGGTATATGGGTCAAACTTCCTACGCCGGCATTATCCGGATCAGGTTCAAGGTGACCCGAAGCTGCTGTTTGCTTCGATCTCAGCCGGAGATGCCCTCCAGCGCCCCTGTTTTTATGTCCAGTAACAGTATACACATTCCGCATGATTTGTCAAGCCGCTCCGCCGTGCGGCGGCGCGCCCGCGAAACGGCGGGGCGGGGAAGAAGCCGCAGGCCGGCGGAACGGCACGGTAGTTTTGCCCTATACAATTTGTAGTGGCGGCAGGGCAAACCGTCCCCCACATGGTGGAAAAAAGCGTCAGAAAGTGAAAAAAATCGGAAAAGCGCGAAAAAAATCGTGCGAAAATTTGTGTAAAATTTACTGCGGAAACCGTCGGATTCCCATGATTTGGCTCTTGCAGCCGGTCGGAGATTTGTGCTATGATTCCAATACATAGCGTATAGTTGTCCCTGTAAACAGAAACGGTGAGGTCAGGATGTTTCATAAGCGGAATCCAATGAAGTATTTTTCCGGCAACGCGTTCGCACGTCTGCCGCTGTACAAGGTCGTGGCAGGCGGCACTGCCGCGGTGCTGACGGCCAGCATCGGCCTGGGAGCGTTTGCGGCCTCCTTTGTGCCGGGCACAGAGCCGGAACCCACCCCCACGCCCACCCCGGCGGCGACCATCGCGCCCACGCCCAGCCCGACGCCGGAGCCGGACATCGCGCTGCTGGCGGATGTCACGGTGGTCCAGCAGGATGTGGGCGTCCTGCTCTATACTCTGGACGAAAGCACGCCGGAGAGCGCCGCCACCCCCAGCCCTGCGCCGGAAGCGCAGCAAGAGGATGAGGACGCCATGGAAGGCAAGCTGCCGCTGACCGGCGTGGAAGCGACGGTGACGCTGACCGACGCCGACGGCGAAACGGCGGACTACACCGTCGATCCCGAGACCGGCACCGCTCTTGCGGAGGATGTGGAACCCGGCACCTACACCGTCACGGTCCAGCCCATCGAAGGCTATATCGTGCCGGAGAGCACCCAGGTCGAAGTCCAGGAAAAGGTGGATTACCAGGCGGACATCGACGCGGTCAAAGATAAGATCATGCAGGCCGACCAGGTCAATGAGAGCACCGAGGACTCGGCCGTGAGCGCGGCGCCCATCGCCGATGAAGTGGTGGACACCGTCCAGTATGCGGAAAGTTCCAAAGAGGAGAAGGGGCGTACCACCGTCTATACCGCCAAACTGAGCAGCAGCGGGCATCTGCTGTTCACGGACGGGACGGAGTCCCCCTACCTGCCGGTCTATAAGGACGGCACCCAGGAACTGACCGGCGCCAAGCGCGACAGCAGCTATTCGGCGTACAGCGCCCTGTCGGTCTGGCTGCCCGGCGCGGCGGATTCCATCACCAGCCTGGGCCGCACCGGCCGTACGATGGAGATGGCCCACCGCACGGCGGAGAACCAGGAGGGGGCGGGGACCTCCGCGTTGAGCGAAGAGACTTCGGGTTCGCCGTCGCCTGCCCCGAGCAAGAGCCCGGAACCCACCCCCGCGCCCACGCCGTCCGAGGAACCCACCCCGACGGCCACCCCCACCCCCACCCCTACGCCTACGCCGACTGCCACACCGACACCCACCCCGACGGCCACGCCTACGCCTACCCCGACGCCGACGGCCACCCCCACCCCGGCCCCCACGCCCACCCCGGTGCAGGACCCCACGGCGGGCTGGCCCGACGACATCGAGGCGGCTAAGCTGGCGGAATACAACTTCGCCGTTACCAGCACCGAAAAGATCGAGTACATCTACACCGGCTGGCAGGAGATCGACGGCGCTACTTACTACTATGACCCCGCGACCCATGAGCCGGTCACCGGCAACCAGGTCATCCAGGGCAACGTTTATGAGTTCGGCGCAGACGGCGCGCTCAACCGCACCGCGCGTGGCATCGACGTTTCCAAGTTCCAGGGCGTGATCGACTGGAACGCCGTCAAGGCCGACGGCATCACCTTTGCCATCATCCGCTGCGGCTACCGCGGCTACGGCACGGGCGCGCTGGTGGAGGATGCGACCTACCGCCGCAACATCCAGGGCGCCATCAATGCGGGCCTGCGGGTCGGCGTGTATTTCTACAGTCAGGCCATCAACGAGGCCGAGGCGGTGGAGGAAGCCAGCATGGTACTGAGCCTGGTCAGCGGGTATTCGCTGCCCCTGGGCGTCTATTATGACACCGAGTATGTGGCGGGCGGCCGCGCCAACGCCATCAGCGCCGCCGAGCGCACGGCCTGCGCCGTGGCCTTCTGCGAGACCATCCGCAACGCGGGCTACAAGGCGGGCGTTTATTCCTACGCCAGCTGGTTCTACAATAACCTCAACTTTGCCAATATCAGCAAGTACAATACCTGGATCGCGCAGTACCGCGATACCCTGAGCTTCAACTACAAGTACGATATCTGGCAGTACACCGGTTCTGGCCGCGTCAACGGTATCTCGACCGCGGTGGATATGAACATCGGGTAAGCCGGAACAACGCGACCCCCGGCGGCCTGCAAAGCAGGCCGCCGGGGGTTTTGCATAATGGGGCTTTTGGGGGACAGCAGGGGAACAGGACTGCTGTGGGGATGGCGAGGGGGCCGAGGAAGCCCTGCCAGGTACAGCCCGCGCCGCCCGTACACAAAAGCTACAATGAAAAAAGCACGCCGCCCCGCGGGGCGGCGTGCTTTTTAGATAAGTGCGGGGAGCGGCAGGTCACCGGCAGGGCGTGGCCATGGCGGCCGAAGCGTCGCCGCGGGTCTGCCCGCTGCCGTGGATGATATACTTGTAGGTGCACAGTTCCGCCAGCCCCATGGGGCCGCGGGCGTGCAGTTTCTGGGTGCTGATGCCCATTTCGCAGCCAAGGCCGAACTCGCCGCCGTCGGTAAAACGGGTGCTGGCGTTTACATAGACCGCCGCGCTGTCCACGCAGGTGACGAACCGTTGGGCGGCGGCTTTGTCCCCGGTGACGATGGCTTCGCTGTGGTGGGTGGAATGGGCCGCGATGTGGGCGACGGCATCCTCCAGCGAGGAAACGACGGCCACGCTGAGTTTGTAGTCGAGATATTCGGTGTCAAAGTCGCCGGGGGCGGCGGGAACTCCGGGAATGATGGCGGCTGCGGCAGGGTCCAGGTGCAGTTCCACCGGGGTCATGCCGGCGGCCGCACGGCCGTCCACCAACCGCTGCTTGAGCATCGGCAGGAAGGCGGCGGCCACGTCCCGGTGGACCAGCAGGGCCTCCTCGGCGTTGCAGACGCTGGGGCGGCTGGTTTTGGCATTCTCCACGATGTTCAGGGCCATCTCCAGGTCGGCGGCGGCGTCCACATACACGTGGCAGATCCCCGTCCCGGTCTGGATGCAGGGCACGGTGGCCTGTTCCACGCAGGCCCGGATCAGCCCCGCCCCGCCCCGGGGGATCAGCAGATCCACCAGGCCGTCGGCGGTCATCAGTTCCCGCGCGCTGGCATGGCTGGTGTCTTCCACCAGGCTGATGGCGCACTCCGGCAGGCGCATCTTGCGCAGCCCGGCCCGCAGCGCCTGCACGATGGCGTGGCAGGTGGCCCAGGCTTCTTTGCCGCAGCGCAGCACACAGGCGCTGCCCGCCTTCAGGGCCAGGGCCGCCGCGTCGCTGGTCACGTTGGGGCGGCTCTCGTAGATAATGGCGATCACGCCCATGGGCACGGCGGTCTTTTCGATCAGCAGGCCGTTGGGACGCACGATCTTGCGCAGCACGGTCCCTACCGGGTCGGGCAGGGCGGCGACCTCGCGCATGCCCTTGGCCATGTCGGTCAGGCGGCCCGGCGTCAGCGCCAGACGGTCCAGCATCACGTCGCTCACCTGGCCGCGGGCAGCTTCCAGGTCGCGCTGGTTGGCCGCCAGGATCTCGTCCTGCGCGGCGATCAGGGCCACCGCCATCGCTTTCAGCGCGGCGTTCTTGGCGTCGGTGTCGGCAAGGGCCAACGGCAGGCGGGCCGCCTGCGCGGCCTGCAGGATCTCCTGCGTAGTCACGGTCAAACCTCCTTCTGTCCGATGAAGCGGGTGCCAACGGGTTTGCCTTCCAGAATATCGTAAAGGACTTCGGCGTGGGCCCCGTTGGCAATGATCAGGTCCACCCCGGCGCTGGTGGCGCGTTTGGCGGCCACCACTTTCGTCAGCATGCCGCCGGTGCCCAGGGCGGAACCGGCGCCGCCCGCCAGCATCTCGATCTCAGGGGTGATCTCTTCCACCACCGGGATCAAACGGGCGTGGGGGTCGCTGTGGGGGTCGGCCGTGTACAGCCCGTCGATGTCGGACAGCAGCACCACCAGATCCGCGCCGCAGCACTGGGCGACCAGCGCCGCCAGGGTGTCGTTGTCGCCCAGGGAATACTCTTCGCAGGCGACGGTGTCATTCTCGTTGATAATGGGGATCGCCCCCAGCTGCAACAGCCGTTTCAGCGTGTTGCGCAGGTTGTACAGGCGGACCTCGTGGTCAAAGTCCTCCCAGGTCAGCAGCATCTGGGCCACCGTGTGGTTGTACTGGCTGAACAGGCGGTCGTAGGTATACATCAGTTCACACTGGCCCACGGCAGCGGCCGCCTGCTTGGTAGGGATGTCCTGCGGGCGGTCGATCTGCAGTTTGCCTGCACCCAGACCGGTAGCGGCGGAGGAAACGACGATCAGCTCGTGCCCGGCGTTTTTGATGTCGCTCCAAACCTTGACGAGAGCTTCGGTGTGGCGGATATTCAGCCGTCCGCCCGGGTGCGCCAGCGTGCTGGTGCCGACCTTAACGACGATTCGCATGCATTATTTCCCCAATTCCTTTGTTTTTTCGTAAGCCGCCAGCACCGCGTCGGTCACGGCGCCGCGGAAGGCGCGTTCCTCCAGCACGCGCACGCCCTGGATGGTGGAACCGCCCGGGCTGCACACGGCGTCTTTCAGCGCGCCGGGGTGCTGCCCGCTTTCCAGGACCATGCGGGCGCTGCCCAGCACCATCTGGGCCGCATACCGCTGGGCTTTGCCCCGGGGCAGCCCGGCGGCCACACCGCCGTCGGCCAGCGCTTCAATGAACTGGTACACCCAGGCGGGCCCGCAGCCGGACACCGCGCTGGCGGCGTCGATCATGGACTCCGGCACTTCGTCCAGTTTCCCGGCGGGGGCCATGGCCTGCAGCCACTGGTCCAGCTGTTCCAGTTCCACATCGTCGTAGCAGTACTGGATCATGCCCGCCCCCAGGGACACGGGGGTGTTGGGCATCATACGGATCACCGGGTAGCCGCTGCCCGCCATCTGGCGGATCTGGTGCATGGTGAGCCCGGCGGCCATCGTGACCAGCACAAAGGGGCGGCTTTCGGCGCGGGATTCCAGCACGGGGGCCAGCTCGTCCAGCATGTCCTCCATCATCTGGGGCTTGACGCCCAGAAAAAGAAAATCACAGCTGGCAGCCACCTGTTCGTTGGTGCCGCAGGCGCAGCCCAGCTCGGCGGCCAGCGCCTGGGCCTTGGCGGGTGTGCGGTTGGCCAGCAGCACTTCGCGGGCGCCGGCGCCCTTGCAGACGGCGCGGGCTACCGCGCCGCCCATGTTGCCACAGCCGATAAAACCGAATTTCATGGTGGTGTTCCTCCCAAAACAGCAACTCACGGGAATTTTCTTCTTATAATAATGATTATGGTATCGCAAGGCGCGCGGTTTGTCAATCAAAAGCTGGGCGGGGGCTGGAAATCCGCGCGAAATCTGCTATAATGGAAGCAGAGCAAAATATTGAAAAATCGAGGCGAATCTTATGCAGTATGTGGAACTGGGCCGGACCGGCCTGAAAATCTCCCGTCTGGGTTTCGGCGGCATCCCGATCCAGCGCATCGACCAGCCGGGCACCAAAGCCCTGCTCAAAGCGGCCCATGAGGCGGGAATCAACTACATCGACACCGCCCGCGGCTACACGGTCAGCGAGGCGTGGATCGGCCAGTCCCTGGAGGAACTGGGCCTGCGGGACCAATTCGTGCTGGCCACCAAATGCCGCGCCCTGACAAAAGCCGAGATGCAGCAGCAGCTGGCGCTGAGCCTTGAGAACCTGCGCACCGATCATATCGAACTGTACCAGCTGCACAACCCCAGCCTTCAGGACCTGGAGCAGATCCTGGCCCCTGGCGGCGCGCTGGAGGCGCTGCTGGAAGCCCGGGACGCCGGGGTGGTGGGGCATATCGGCGTTACGGCCCACCTGGCGGCGGTGTTTGAGAAAGCTCTGGAAGTGCCGGAGTTTGAGACCATCATGTTCCCGTATAATATCGTGGAGCAGCAGGGCGCTGAACTGATCGAGCGCTGCGCCAAAGCGGGCAAGGCCTTCATCGACATGAAGCCGCTGGCCGGCGGCGCCATTGAGGATGGGCGTCTGGCGCTGCGCTACGTACTGTCCAACCCCGGCGTGACGGTGGCGATCCCCGGCATGGCCGCGCCGGAGGAACTGGCCCAGAACGTGCAGGCAGCCGAAAACACCGGCGCCCTCACGCCGGAAGAAGAGGATGCCTGCAGCCGTGTGCGCAAGGCGCTGGGCACCCAGTTCTGCCGCCGCTGCAACTACTGCGCCCCCTGCAGCGTGGGGATCCAGATCCCCAACGTTTTTCTGTTCCAGGGCTACCTCAACCGATACGGCCTGGCGGATTGGGGGCGCAGCCGCTACGCTTCGCTGCCGGTCAAGGCCAGCGCCTGCGTGCAGTGCGGCGCCTGCGAGCCCCGCTGCCCGTACAACCTGCCCATCCGGCAGATGATGAAAAAGGCGGCGCAGGACTTCGGCGAGTGAGCGCTGTGTCAAATCATTCCAATTAAGTAGGACTGCTTAAAAAATCAAAAACCGTCGCCGCCGGCGGACATGCGCCGCCGGCGGCGACACAACCAGGGAAATTTACTCCAAAATTGTGTGCGAGGCGCTCTGCGCCGAGTGCGCGGTTTTGGGGTAAATTTTGTCGAGGGGGATTCCAAAGAGGGGAAACACGAGCCTTAGGCACCGCCGTGGGCGAGTGTTGCCCCTTTTGAGCGTGTCGAGTTCCTCGACACGCAGCACGGGGCGGCTTCGGCCGTCCCGCAGTTTTTTGCCGCGCTCTGCCAGAATTCGGAAATTTTTTTGCGGGGATTGTTGTTTTTCCCCCGGCGGGCGTGTATAATTTATCCTGTATAATTTTGTTCAAAATGTGAGGAATCGGTATGCTTTCTGACCCCCAGCTTCATTATCTGGACAACGCAGCGACCACGCGCATCGACCCGGCGGTGACCGAGGTCATCCACGACGCGCTGGTGGAACTGTGGGCCAATCCCAGCAGCTTGTACGACCCGGCCGTTGCGGCACAGGACGGGATCGACACGGCGCGCGCCCGGATCGCCAGGACCCTGCACTGCCGTAAAGACGAGATCTATTTTACCGGCTGCGGCACCGAGGGCAACAACATGGCCATTTGGGGCGCGGCCATGCCCCGGCGGGCCTGGGGCCGCAAGGTCGTGGTGACCGGGTTTGAACACCCCAGCGTGCAGCTTGCGGCCCGCGCGCTG
This sequence comes from Candidatus Gemmiger avistercoris, assembly GCA_019116705.1. Taxonomy (GTDB): domain Bacteria; phylum Bacillota; class Clostridia; order Oscillospirales; family Ruminococcaceae; genus Gemmiger; species Gemmiger avistercoris. Next base: position 18,762 of record DXBF01000027.1, on the reverse strand, counting down.
CAGCGGGAAGGGTTTGAGATCGTGGAGATCCGCCCTGAAGCGGACGGGCGTATCGACACCGAAAAATTCCTGGCCGCGGTGGACAAAAACACCGTGCTGGCCTGCTGCATGGCCGTCAACAATGAAACCGGCGCCGTGCAGGACATCGCCGCGCTGGCGGCAGGCATCAAACAGCGCAACAGCCGCACGCATTTCCATGTGGATGCGGTGCAGGCCTGGCTGCGGCTGCCCATCGACCTGCAGCAGTGGGCCGGGGTGGACACACTGGCGGTGTCCGGCCACAAGATCCACGCCCCCAAGGGCATCGGCGCGCTGTTCGTGCGGGACAGCCAGCGCCAGACGCTGCGCCCGCCGTACTGCGGCGGCCATCAGGAGCGGGGCCTGCGCCCGGGCACCGAGAACACGCCCTACATCGTGGGCCTGGGCCTGGCGGCGGCCAAAGGTTTCCAGAGCATGCGCGCCCGCGCCCGTCAGGCCCAGGCGCTCAACCGCCGCCTGCGGGAAGGTCTGGCCGCGCTGCCGGACATCACCATCAATTCCCCGGCGGACGCCGTGCCGGAAGTGCTGAACTTCTCCACCGGCTGCGTCAACAGCCAGACCTTCATCAACTACCTGAACACCCGGGGCGTACTGGTTTCGGGCGGCAGCGCATGCGACAGGGGCGAACCCAGCCACACCCTGCAGGCGATGGGCTGCCCGGAACGCATCATCCAGACGGCGCTGCGCGTCAGCTTCTGCGCCGACAATACGCCCGAGGATGTGGACGCCCTGCTGGACGGCCTGCGCAACGGCCTGCTGAGCCTGCAGCATATTTGAAATTCCCGTTTTCCGATCGAAAGGCGATTTTGTTATGAAAGAGATCATCCTGGCCTATCAGGGCGAAATGACCCTGAAGGGCCTGAACCGCGGCAAGTTTGAGGCCCGTCTGGCCAAGATCATCCGCTGGCGGCTGGAGCCGCTGGGCCGGTTCAAAGTCTACCAGGCCCAGAGCACCGTCTTTATCGAGCCGCTGGAAGAGGGCCTGGACATGGACGAGGCGTTCCGCCGCGTTTCCCGCGTGTTCGGCATCGTCAAAATGAGCCGCGCCGTGGAGTGCGGCAAGGACTTTGCCGCCATCTGCGAGACGGCGGAAGCCTACCTCGGCCCCACGCTGCGCGGGCTGCGCACCTTCAAGGTGGAGGCCAAGCGCGCCGATAAATCCTACCCGATGAAAAGCCCGGAGATCTGCCGGGAACTGGGCGCGTACCTGCTGGACAAACACCATCATTTGCGGGTGGACGTGCATGCCCCCCAGCTGGAGATCATGGTGGAGATCCGCGACCACGCGGCCTATGTGCACGGCCCCAAGGTGGAGGCCGCGGGCGGTCTGCCCGTGGGCACCAGCGGCCGGGCGCTGAACCTGCTCTCCGGCGGTATCGACAGCCCGGTGGCGGCCTGGTGCATGGCGCGCCGCGGTCTGGCGCTGCACCATATCCATTTTGCCAGCCCGCCCTATACCAGCCTGCGGGCCAAACTCAAGGTGAAGCAGCTGGCGCAGGAACTGGTGGAATACACCGGCAACTGCACGCTCTTCGTCGTACCCTACACCAAACCGCAGGAGTATATCCGCGACCACGCGCCGGACGTGCTGTTCACGGTGCTCATGCGCCGCAGCATGCTGCGCATCGCCCGCCAGGTGGCGGGCAAACTGGAACTGCAGGCCCTCGTCACGGGCGAAAGTCTGGCCCAGGTGGCCAGCCAGACCATGGCGGCACTGGCCTGTACCGACGCGGCCCAGGACCTGCCGGTGCTGCGCCCCTGCATCGGGATGGACAAGACCGAGATCATCGCGCTGTCGCGCAAGATCGGCACTTTTGAAACTTCCATAGAACCCTACGAGGACTGCTGCACCATCTTCACCCCGCCCCACCCCAAGACCAGCCCCACGCTGGACGAGATCCTGGCCGCCGAGGCGGCGATGCCGGATCTGGCCGCGCTGGAGGCTGAAGCGGCGGAGAATGTGGAAAAGATCGCGATCCGCATGGGGGAGGATGAACTGCTGTGACGGCTGAGATCATCTGCGTCGGGACGGAACTGCTGCTGGGGGACATCCTCAACACCAACGCCCAGTTTTTGAGCCGGGAACTGGCGGAACTGGGCATCAGCGTGCTGCATCAGCACGTCATCGGGGACAACCCCGACCGCCTGCGGGAACTGGTGGCCCAGGCCCGCAGCCGCAGCGGCCTGCTGCTGTTTTCCGGCGGGCTGGGCCCCACCGGGGACGACCTGACGAAGGAAACGGTAGCGGAAGCCTTTGGGGATACGCTGCATTTTGACGAAGAAGAATGGGCCAAGATCACGGCCTTTTTTGCCCGGACGGGGCGCACCCCCACCCCCAACAACCGCAAGCAGGCCATGGTCCCGGTACGGGGCCATAAGATCCCCAACGCCCACGGCACGGCGCCGGGGGCCTGGTTCGAGGACGAACAGGGGCACTGCGCGGCGCTGATGCCCGGCGTCCCGCGGGAGATGAAAGCCATGTGGGCCGAGCAGGTCCGTCCGGCCTTGCAGCGGCGGCAGAACTGCACGATCCATTCCCGCACGCTGCGGGTACTGGGGGGCGAGAGCAGCATCGCCAGCAAAGTGGCGCCCCTGTTCGAGAGCGCCAACCCCACCGCGGCCATCTACTGCAAGACAGGCGAGTCCGAGATCCGCGTGACGGCCCGGGAGGCAACGGCGGAAGCCGCCGAGCGCGCCTGCAACGACTATCTGGAGAAATTCCGCGCCATTCTGGGCGATGCGGCCTACGATGTGGACGTGCCCGCGCTGGAATACACGGTGGTACGCATCCTGCGGGAGCGGGGGCTGCACGCGGCCACGGCGGAAAGCTGCACCGGCGGCATGATCGCTGAGCGGCTGACCAACGTGCCCGGCGCCAGCGATGTGTTCGGCTTCGGCTTCGTCACCTACGCCGAGGCCGCCAAACAGCAGATGCTGGGGGTGGACCCGGCGCTGATCGGGCGCTGGAACGTGATCTCCGGCCCGGTGGCGGCGGCCATGGCTTTCGGCGCGGCCCGTGTGTCCGGCGCGGAACTGGCGGTGGGCATCACGGGGCTGGCGGGCCCCGGCGGCGCGCTGCCGGGCAAGCCGGTGGGCACGGTCTACCTGGCCGGGGCCGACCTGCGCGCCCGGACGGGCTGGCTGCAGCGGCTGGCGCTGGGCGGCTACGAAGACCGCCAGGTCATCCGCACCCGGGCGGCGCTCTACGCACTGGACCTGTTGCGCCGCATGGCGCTGGGGCTGCCGGTGCCCGACGCGGTGCCCATCACGCCGGAGACGCCGCCGGAACAGATCGACCTCTGATTTCAAGGTAAGGAAAGGCACATCATGGTCAACACTCAACTGAAAATCCTGCGCGTTTTTGGACCGACGGCGGCCGAGGTGTCGGCCGTGCTGCGGCAGGTCCGCGACGACGGCTGCCCGGGCCTGCGCCTGCTGGAACGCGACGGGGAGTTTGCCGTCTGCGTACAGGTCAGCGCGCCCACCCGCGCCATGGCGGAGCAGTACTGCGACAAGTGGGTCCAGAAACTGAAGAGCAAATTCGGCGATGATGTGTTTGCTACCGGCGAGACCAGTCTGGCACAGGCCGCGCTGGACCTTCTGCTGCGCAAGAGGAAGCTGCTGGTGGCGGCCGACGAGACGACGGGCCGCCTGGTGGGCGGGCTGCTGCAGCCGTTGGCTCACAGCGAAGCGGCGTTCGATTTTGGGACCGAGAGTTACGCCAATGCGCGGGCGCAGCGGCAGATCCAGGTCCCCCCGCAGCTGCTGCGCAAATTCCCCGGGGATGTGGTGCAGGCCGCCGCAGGCCGCGCGGCTTCGGCGCTGCAGGTCACGGGGGCGGACTACGCCGCCGTGTACATGCCTGCCACCGTGGGCCAGTGCCCCTTTGTGCTGGTCTGCGACCGTTCGGGGGCCGCTGCCTGCGCCCTGCCGCCGGAACTCAGCGACGCGGCTATCGGCAACCAGATCCTGGATCTGCTGCGCCGCCGCCTGCAAGGGCTGCAGCTTACCGATTCCTGCATCACCTTCCGCCCCGGCCGCGAACACCCGATGCTCCTTGTTTCTGAGGCCGGGCGGCAGCGGGGCAACACCGTGCGCTTTTCGCTGCGGCACCGCACCCCCGCCACGCGGGAGCCGGACCGCACGGCGGACTTTGAACCCATGCTGGATTTTGACGCGGCGGAACCCGCCCCGCGTCCATCCCGTCCGGCGGCACAGCCCCGGGCGGCGCACGCCGCGCCGGTGGGGACCATCCAGTTTGAGACTGATGTGGACGCGGAGCGCAATACCGACCCGCTGAACATCGAAACGGCCGGGGCGCAGGCGGCTGCCGAGGCGCGCCGCCGCCGTGCCGTGCCTGTGAAGCGCAGCGCGGCCCCGGCGGAGCGGGAACCTGCGCGCACACCGCCGCATTCCATCCTGGACGACGACGTGCCGGACTTCTCTGCTCAGCTGGACCCGGAGACCATCGCTGCCGCCCAGGCGGCCGACGAAGCGGATGCGGCGGCAGGCCGTAGCACCACCGCCCAGGATTTCAGCCGGGCGGCTACCCGGCTGTTCTCGGAAGAAGAGCAGGAGGAAGTCGAGGAAAAAAGCCGCCGCGCCCCCGACCGCAAAGAGCGGGAACCTGTGCGTGAACGCGAAGAAGATAAGACCGATCTGCGCAGCCGCAGCCTGGCCCGCATCGAACAGGCCGAGCGCCGCCGCCGGCGCATGACTGTCACCGTGCTGGTGCTGGTCCTGCTGGCGCTGCTGGCGGGCGCCGTGGGGCTGTGGTGGTTTTTCCGCCATGACCTGGGCGCGCGTCCGGCGGCCCGCAACTACGGTACGGCCGCTTACGACGATACGGCGGAGGCCTACCTGGCCAACGCCCTGGAAAAACGTCCCGGCGCGCTGGGATTCCTCGGCTGGCCCGGCCTGGACGGTACGCTGGTCTATGCACCCGGCACCGAGCCGGAGACCGCTTCCGACGGGACGCAGACGCCGCTGGTCCGCTTTGCCACGGCCAACGCGCTGGACCTGGCCACCCCCGGCAACACGGTGCTGGAATGCACCGGCAGCAGCTACGCCGGGCTGGCCCGGCAGGATGTAATGGAACAGAACAGCGGGTTTACGCTGTACCTGCAAAACGGCGCCTACCGCTTTAAGGTGGTGGCGGTCTATTATCTGGACCCGGCCGAGGAAGGGGACGGCGCGTTCGACCTGTACGGCAGCACGGACCTTTCCCAGTATTACGACTACCTTTCCTTTGTGGCGGGCATCCAGGCCCGCAGCCTGTGGCAGACCGGCGTGGATGTGGGCGACCGTTCCCGCTTCCTGACCATCACCAGCCAGTCCGATGAGGACGGCGTGCTGCTCTGCGTGACCGGCCGCCTGATCGAAGAGGAGGAGAGTGCTGCGCTGGACGGCGCGGCCATCACGGCGGCGGAGGACCCGCTGCTCACGGCGCTGCAGTACCAGCGCAAGAACCAACCCATGCCAGAGGTCCGCACCTTGCTGCAGGCCAGTGTGGACAGCTACGCCCAGCAAAGCGCCGCCGGTACGGCCGCCCGCAACAATGCGCAGGCCGGGGAAGAGGAGAGCGGTACCGACCTGAGCGGCCGGCTGGAAGACCTGCAGCAGCAGACCGACGAGCTGCTGGCCAGCGCCGACAAACTGCTGGCAGGCCTGGACGACGTGGCCGGCGGCGCAGGTGCGACGGAATCCGACTTGAACCAGGGCGCCGAGGGCAGCCTGCCGGAACAGAGCGTCACGGTGGACGAGGTGACGGCGACGCCAGCCCCCACCGAGGCGCCGGCTTCCGACAGCAGTTCCTCCTCGGAGCAGGGCGGGAGCTCGGCGGCAGGGGAGACCATCAACGTCACGATGAACGGCACGGCGCAGACGATGGACCTGGTGCAGTGTCTGGCCATGGTGGCGCAGAACGAGTTGGGGTCCAATGCTCCGGCCGAAGCCTACAAGGCCCAGTGCGTGGCGACCCACTGCTGGATCCTGAGCCAGTCCGGCTACCCGGCCGTGTACGGCGCGACCCCCGGCGAGGCGGCGCTGGCTGCCGCCCGGGAGGTGGCCCATGTGCTGCTGACCTACAACGGGCAGGTCTGCTTTACGCCGTACTTTGCCTCCGCCAGCACCGGCACGGCTTCGGCGGCGGATGTCTGGGGCAACGACCGCCCCTGGCTGCAGGCGGTGGACAGCCCCTATGACCAGTCGGTGGCCAGCAACTGGCACACCAACGGCAGCTCCAGCGGCACGGCCCGTTTCTCCCGCCAGACCCTGCAGGACCGCATCAAGTCGGAACTTGGCATCGACCTTTCCGGCGTGGACCCCAACAGCTGGTTCAAGATCCTCTCGGCCAACCAGTACGGCTGGGTGGCCAAGATCCAGGTCGGCCCCGACGGCAACAGCGAGACCGTCAGCGGGCGCTGGTTCCGTGAAAACCTGCTGGCCGGGCAGAGCGTCGACGGGCGCAGCCTGCGCAGCCAGTGCTTCACCTTTACTTACGATTCCGGCCTGGACTGCTTTATCTTTGACGTGTACGGCTACGGCCATGGCTGCGGCATGAGCCAGTGGGGCGCCATCGGCTACGCTCAGAACGGCTGGGGCTACCAGGACATCCTGCTGCACTACTATTCCGGCGCGACCATCACGACCTACTGAACCTTCCTTTCCCGTTCGGGAGCACCCCGGACGGGAATTTTTTGCGGGCGTGCCGCGCGCGAAAGGAGAAACGTTTGGATGAAAAAGATTCTGATGCTGGCCACCGGCGGCACCATCGCCACCCTGAAAACCGGCGAAGGGAAGATCCCGCAGCTGACCTCGCAGGAACTGCTGCGCACCGTGCCGGAGATCCGGGAGATCTGCCAGGTGGAGACCCGGCAGCTGTTCCAGCTGGACAGCACTAACGTACACCCGGACCACTGGAAGCAGATCGCGCGGGCCGTCAGCGAAGCCTACGAGGCTTATGACGGCTTTGTGGTGACCCACGGCACCGATACCATGGCCTATACCGCCGCGGCGCTGAGTTATATGCTGCCCGGTTCCCGCAAGCCCATCGTGCTCACCGGCGCGCAGAACTCTATCAGCGAACGGGAGACCGACGGCCGCCGCAATTTGCTGGACGCGTTCCTGTATGCCTCCTCGGCCTGCGCCTGGGGCGTGACCATCGTGTTCGACGGCCAGGTCATGCTGGGCACGCGCGCCAAAAAGCTGCGCACCAAAAGCTACCATGCTTTTTCCAGCATCGGCTACCCGGAACTGGCCCGCATCCGGGACCGCAAAGTTTACCCGGTGCTGCCGCTCCCGGCGGGGCTGGGGCGGCCGCAGCCCGCGCTGGAACTGGACCCGGCGGTCTTTGTGCTCAAGCTGATCCCCGGCGTCCGGCCCGACGTGCTCGCGCTGCTGCGCCCGGCCTACCATGCGCTCATCGTGGAAGGATTCGGCGTGGGCGGCGTGCCCTACTACGCCACCGCCGACTTCGCCCGGGAGGTGGGGGCCTGGGTGGAGGCGGGCAAGGTGGTCATCATGACCACCCAGGTCATCTACGAGGGCAGCGATATGAGCGTCTACCAGGTGGGGCACCAGATCAAGCAGGCTTACGGCGTGATCGAGGCCTATGATATGACGCTGGAAGCAGTGGTGACCAAGACGATGCATCTGCTGCCGCGCTGCCCGGACCTAGCCGCCTTCCGGGAACAGTTCCTCACCCCGGTGTCCCATGACATCCTGCTCCCAGCCGGGGAGGAAGGCCCGCTGTAATTTTTATACACAGACGAAGCAGAAAACGGCAGGTCCCGCGTTTCGGCCGGAGCGCGGGACCTGCCGTTAGGTATCAGCCGGACAGAAAAGGGAAAATACAAAACCCGCGACGATCTCGACGGATCATCGCGGGTTTTGTTGGCGGAGTAAGAGAGATTTGAACTCTCGCGGCACTTTCGCACCCTACGCCCTTAGCAGGGGCGCCTCTTCGACCTCTTGAGTATTACTCCACAGTCAAAGTGATAAACTATTCACTTTTTATACAAAATGGCGGAGAGGATGGGATTCGAACCCATGGTCCGCTCACGCAGATCGCTGGTTTTCAAGACCAGTTCCATAAACCACTCGGACACCTCTCCACAGTGGCTGCCGCCAAATGCGAGTATTATTTTAGCATGAAGGAGCGGGCTTGTCAAGCCCGCTCCGCATCTTTTTCAGGATTCTTTTTTTCCGCCGCCCTTTTCCCGGCTGGCGCGGCGGCGGGCCGCCAGCGCCCACACCAGCACGACGGCGCACAGCCATTCTCCGTTGGTGAAAAATCCTGCCGCCAGAGAAACGAACAGGGACCCGATCTCCGCGGCTGACAGCATGCCGGAAAAACTCAGGGAGAAGGTCATCAGCGTCACGATAAACAGCGGCAGCAGCCCCAGCCCGCACAGCAGCAGGGGGGCGCCGTACCCGCTGCGCGCATGGGGGTCGCGCCAGACGGGCAGCAGGAACCCCGCGGCGCAGCCCAGCAGCCAGGGCAGCGCCCAGGCCGGACTCTGCGAAGCGTTGTCTGTCACGTAGATGGCGGTGGGGCCGTCCGCGCCGCCGATGACGCCAACGGCTTCCGGGGACCACCAGATACGGGCCAGGAACTGTGTCAGCAATGGCTGCAGCGCGGCGATGAGCACCACCACGGCGGCCAGCGCCACAAACGCCCACCGCCGGCGGCTGGGCGCAGGCTTTGCCCCAAAGGCCGCGTTGAACTCCGCCGCCACCTCGGCCGGGGAACCCAGTTCCTTCATGATGGCTTCGTCGCTCTGGCCGTTCTCCCGGCGGCTCTGGAAATCGCTGGCCAGTTCCATCATGATGCGCGTCCGGGTCTTACGGTCGGTGTTCAGCCGCCGCTCGATGGCGTTCATGTACCGCTTGACCGGCGGCAGTACATCCAGCGTCATGGAACCGATCTTCATTTTCATAAAAATTCCCTCCTTGGGGCGTACCGGGAAAGAACCCCGGAACGGTCCTGTTTATAACAAAACAGCGGCATCGCCTGCTGCTTTGCCGGGGGCGCCCCCGCTCAGATACTGTTCCACCGTACCCGCGAACCGCTGCCAGACGGCGCGCTCGCGGGCCAGCACCGTCCGCCCGTCCTCGGTGATGGAGTAAACGCGCCGAGGCAACCTGGCCGGGGCATCGGGGCCGTCCGGGCTGTTCCAGACCGAGGTGATGCAGCCCTCCTCCTCCAGCCGGTAGAGGAGGGGGTAGAGCGTGCCCTCCTTCACGTCCAGCAGGCCGCCGGACTCCCGCAGCCGCACGATCAGTTCGTACCCATGGCCGGGGCGGTCGGCCAGAAGCTGCAGGACCAGCATTTCCAGCACACCCCGCTTCAGCTGCTGCACAAAACGCTGTTCGCTGCCGGCGGCCATGGAACCACTCCTTTGCTAAATGATTAGTGTAACTAAATATTATATAACACAAATGCAACGCCATGTCAAGAATGCCGGGAAAAAGCGGGGCGCGGGCAGCGGAGTCCGTTTGCCCTGCCGCGATCCCGCACACGCAGAAAGATGTCTTTACATTTTAAAGGGGTGTGCTATACTAAAGTGTGTCGGAAAGACCCGGGCAGCCCGGCTGCTGCGGGGAGAAAATGATTCCGGGAGGTTACGATTTATGAACGATCCACGTTGGGCGTCCATCGACGCTTTTGCGGAGCAGAACCGCGACAATATTCTGCGCGACATCACCCGTCTGGTGGCGGTGCCAAGTGTGGAGGGCACGCCGGAACCGGGCGCGCCTTTCGGAGCGGGGCCGCGGGCCGCGCTGGACAAGGCGCTGGAGATCGCCGCCGAGCTGGGCCTTGAAACGTATAACGCCGAGGGCTACATCGGCTGGGCCCAGACCGGCCCCATCGCCGGCGGGCAGAAGTATCTGGCGACCATCACCCACACCGACGTGGTGCCCGAGGGCAACGGCTGGGACGCCGATCCCTACACCGTCCGCGTCCGGGACGGCTGGCTCCTGGGCCGCGGCGTGTCGGACGACAAAGGCCCCGGCATCCTCTGCCTGTATGCGCTGAAATACCTCAAGGACAGCGGCATCAAGCTCAAATACCCGGTGCGCGCGCTGCTGGGTACCAACGAAGAGACCAATATGCACGACGTGGACTACTACGCCGCGCATTACCCCATGCCGGCGTTCTGCTTTACGCCGGACGCCGAGTTCCCGGTCTGCAACGGGGAGAAGGGCGGCTTCAACGGCGAGATCGTAAGCCCCAGGCTGGAAAACGGCGTGATCCTGGACTTCCAGGGCGGCGTGGCCCGCAACGCCGTGCCCGACCGGGCTTTCTGCACGGTGCGGGTGGCGCCGGACGCCATCGAGTGCACCGAGGGCGTCACCAAGGAAGCGGGGGAGAACGGCGCCACCGTGCTGCGCGGCCAGGGCAAGAGCGGCCATGCCGCCATGCCTGCGGGCACCGTGAACGCCATCAGCCTGTTGGTGGACTGCCTGCTGCACAACCACATCGGTACCGAGGCTGAGCAGGCCTACCTGCGGGTGCTGCAAAAACTCCATGCCGCCACCGACGGCAGCGCCGTGGGCATCGCGGCGGATGACGGCCTGTTCGACCCGCTGACCATCATCGGCGGCACCATCGGGCAGGAGGACGGTGTGATCCGCCAGAGCTTCGACTGCCGCTACCCCACCAACACCGACCCCGAAAAGATGACCGCCGCGCTGGAGCAGGTCTGCGGCACGGCCGCCCATCTGGAAAACCTGACCAGCCGGGTGCCCTTCTACATCGCAGCCGACAGTCCGGCCATCCAGACCCTCATCAACACCTACAACGAGGTGACCGGCGAGCAGCAGACCCCCTTCACCATGGGCGGCGGTACCTACGCGCGGCACTTCCCCTATGCGGTCAGTTTCGGGCCGGAGCATACCGATGTGGCTATCCCTGCGTTCGCGGGGCCGATGCACGGCGCCAACGAGGGGGCGCCCTTTGAAAAGCTGATCGAAGCGCTCAAAATTTATATCCTGGCCTTGCTGCGCCTGCAGGACGTGGAACTGTAAGGCGGCCAAGGGCCTTTTGGCAGACCGTCCCCGGCGCAGGGGGCGGTCCACCGCTTTCCGGGGCGGGGGCCTCCCGCCTGCCCTTTATAAAGGAAGGCCTGTCCGGCAGGTTCGGGCGGCGAGTGAAGGGGGCTCTTTCCGAAGGAAAAACTTGCAAAAAATGCGTTGCTTTGCACGCTCCAAAACTTGACTTGTGGGTTTAAAATGGTAAAATAGCTAGAGTGTATCTGGAAATTTCCCGGAACGGACCCTTTCCGCCGGCCTGTTGCACAGGGGGGCAGGGGACGTCCCATGCACGGAGCAGATAGACGTTCGGTATCCCGTGTTCCGGCTTCCTGCCGGGGCGCGGCGCCAAAAATGGAGAAACGGGGGAAACCGATGCTCAAATTCCTGAAACGTTCCGCAAAGGGCGCCGCCGTGCCCCATGAGAAGGGCACGGCGGCACAGCCGACGGTCAAAATGCCGGTGCCGGAACATGTGATCATTCCCATGCTGATGCACATCGGCGCGCCGGCGGAGCCGGTGGTCAAGAAGGGGGATGCCGTCCTGGTAGGCACGCTGATCGGCAAGGCCGGCGGCTTTGTCAGCGCCAACGTGCACGCCAGCGTATCCGGCACGGTGCTGGATGTGGCGCCCATGCGCATGGTCAACGGCGTCATGGCAACGGCGGTAGCCATCAAAGCGGACGGGAAACAGACCGTGGACCCGGCCTGCGTACCGCCGGTGGTCAATGATAAAGCGGGGCTGCTGGCCGCGATCCAGGCCTGCGGCCTGGTGGGCGTGGGCGGCGCGGGCTTCCCGACCCACGTCAAGCTGGCGGCGGATACGGTGGATACGCTGCTCATCAACGCGGCGGAATGCGAACCCTACCTGACCACCGACTGCCGCGAAATGCTGGAATGCAGCGATACCATCATTTCCGGCATCAGCGCTGTGATGAAGTACTGCAACATCCCCAACTGCATCATCGGCATCGAACGCAACAAACCCGAGTGCATCGACCTGATGTGCTCGCTGGTGCGCCAGATGCCCGGCGTCAAGGTCAAGCCGCTGCCCGCCCGCTACCCGCAGGGCGCGGAAAAAACGCTGGTGGAAAGCTGCACCGGCCGCGAGGTGCCGCAAGTGGGGCCTTCCGGCAAGCCGGGCCTGCCCGCCGACGTGGGCTGCATCATCATGAACGTGACCAGCGTTTCCACCCTGGGCAAGTTCCTCAAGACCGGCCTGCCGCTGACCACCAAGCGCCTGACGGTGGAGGGGGACGCCATCGCCAGACCGCAGAACATCGAGGTGCCCATCGGCACGCTGTACCGCGACGTGATCGAGGCCTGCGGCGGCATCAAGCCCGGCGTGGAACTGGGCAAGATCATCTTCGGCGGCCCCATGATGGGCGGCGCGGCGCCTTCCGCCGACTTCCCGGTGCTCAAGCAGAACAACGGCCTGCTGCTGTTCAGCAAAGGCCGGGCCGCCCTGCCCGATGCCCAGGCCTGCATCCGCTGCGGCCGCTGCATCGACGCCTGCCCCATGGGCCTGGAACCCGTGGTGATCGCGGAGGCGTTCAACAACAAAGATCTCACCGCGCTGAAAGCGCGCTGCATCGACCTGTGCGTGGCCTGCGGCAGCTGCAGCTATGTCTGCCCCGCCAAGCGGCCTGTCAGCCAGACGATGGCGCTGGCCAAGGCGTGGTATCTGAGCGAAGCACGGAAAGGAGGCAAATGACCCATGGAAGAACGTCTGCTTGTGACGGCGTCGCCGCACATCCGGGACCATTCCACGACCCGCGGCCTGATGGGCGCGGTCGTCGCGGCCCTGATGCCCTGTGTGCTGGCTTCGGCGCTGATCTTCGGCGCACGGGCGCTGCTTCTGGTGGCGGTGACCGCCCTGGCCTGCGTGGCCTTTGAAGCCCTTTACGAGTGGCTCAACCATAAGGCCAACACGGCGGGGGATCTCTCCGCGGTGGTCACCGGTATCATCCTGGCGTTGAACATGCCGGTGAACATGCCGCTGTGGATCGCGGTGGTGGGCGCTTTTGTGGCCATCGTCATCGTCAAACAGCTTTTCGGCGGCATCGGCTATAACCTCGCCAACCCGGCGCTGGTGGGCCGTATCGTGCTGTTCCTCGGCTTCACCACCCGCATGACGGCCTATGTCTACCCCGATATGGCGGTGGACGCGCTGGCTTCCGCCACGCCGCTGGCCGGCACGGTAGACCTGGGGGCCGTCAACTTCCTGGATATGTTCCTGGGCCTCCACGGCGGCATGCTGGGCGAGACCTGCGTGCTGGCCATCCTGGCCGGGTTCGCCATCCTGCTGGCGACCGGCGCCATCCAGGCGGCCATCCCGGTGAGCATCGTGGCCACCTGCTACATCCTGACGCTCCTGTACACCGGCGACCCTTATGTGGCGCTGATGGAATGTATGGGCGGCGGCCTGCTGTTCGGCGCCGTGTTTATGGCTACCGACTATGTCACCAGCCCCTTTACCACCCGCGGCAAGCTGTTTTACGGCATCTTCATCGGGTTGGTGACATTTCTGATCCGTCATTTCGCCAGCATGAACGAAGGCATGAGCTTCGCCATCCTGCTGGGCAACCTGATGACCCCCTGGTTCAACGAGTGGGGCCACCAGAAACCGCTGGGCTACAAAAAAGCAAAGAAAGCCGGCAAGAAAGGGGGCGACGCCTGATGGCCAGCAAGCAGACCCCGGAAAATCAGAACGCCGTCAGGGAACTGGTGCTGCCGGTGGTGGTGCTGGTGGCGATCTGCCTGGTGTGCAGCGCGCTGCTGGCGGTCCTCAACGATGTGACCGCCCCCATCATTGCGGCGAACACCCGCGCGCAGACCCTGGCTTCCTACTTGTCGGTCCTGCCGGAAGGCACGACGGACGCCGACATGACTGAGGTGCAGGGCCTTGCCACTGAGGGCGTGCAGGGCGCGGTGACCACGCCGTCCGGCGCGGCGGCCGTCTGCGCTGCCGCCGCCGGATATTCCGGCAACGACATCACGGTCTATGTGGCGTTTGACGCCGCCGGGACGATCACCAACATCAGCGTGGACGCTTCCACACAGACCACCGGCATCGGCTCCAAGGTGGCGGAAGAAGATTTCACCGCCGGGTTCATCGGCTGGAACGGCGGTGCGGTGTCCAGCGGCGCGCCGGTGGACGGCATCGCCAGTGCCACCTATTCCAGCAACGCGGTCTTTGCCGCCGTCAATGCGGCCATCGACTGCTACAACAATGAGATCAAAGGGGGGGCATGACGATGGCGGAAAAACCGAGCAAATGGAAAGTATTTACCGCGGGCATCATCCGTGAAAACCCGGTGCTGCGCCTGGTGCTGGGCTGCTGCTCCGCGCTGGCCATCACCACGACCGTGTCCGGCGCGCTGGGCATGGGCCTGTCCATGACCTTTGTGCTGGTGTGCTCCAACATCGTCATCTCGGCGCTGCGCAAGGTCATCCCCGCCAAAGTTCATCTGCCCTGCTACATCGTCATCATCGCCACTTTCGTCACGGTGGTGCAGATGGTGCTGCAGGCGTTCGTGCCGGATCTGTACAAGACGCTGGGCGTCTACCTGGCGCTGATCGTCGTCAACTGCATCATCCTCGGCCGCGCCGAGATGTTCGCCTGCAAGAATACCGTGCTGGATTCTACGCTGGACGGCCTTGGAATGGGCGTGGGGTACATCCTCACCATGGTATTGATGGCCTCCATCCGTGAGATTATCGGCAACGGCACCTGGCTGGGCATCCAGCTCATTCCCGAAAACGTCGACCGTATGACGGTCATGAATTCGGCTCCCGGCGGCTTCTTCGTGTTTGGCTGCCTGATGGCCGCCTGCGTCTGGGTCGAGCGCAAACTGGATAAACCCATCGAGCGCAAGACCTGCGGCGATGTGATGCTGGAACAGATCGAGTCCGCCAAAACGGAAAAGGAAGGGGGCGCTGAAGCGTGAGTTCTCAGATCGCGGCCTTCGCCACCATCTTCTTCAGCATGATCCTGGTCAATAACTACGTGCTGGTACAGTTCCTCGGCATCTGCCCGTTCCTCGGCGTTTCCAAAAAGCTGGATTCCTCATTGGGCATGGGCGTGGCCGTCATCGTGGTCATGGTCATTGCCACGGCAGTCACCTTCCCGCTGCAGATCTTCCTGCTGGATGCTTTCGACCTGGGGTATATGCAGACCATTATCTTCATCCTGGTCATTGCCGTCCTGGTCCAGCTCATCGAGATCACGCTCAAGCGCTACGTTCCGGCCCTTTACCAGTCCCTGGGCGTCTACCTGCCGCTGATCACCACCAACTGCTGCGTGCTGGGCGTGACCATCCTGGCGGTGCAGGACTATTCCGCCGTGGTGCAGCAGTCCGGCTTCGGCCTGGCTTATGCCGAAGCGCTGGTCTGCTCCGCGGGCGCAGGCGTGGGCTTCCTGGTGGCCATGCTGCTGTTCTGCGGCGTGCGCCAGCGGGTGGAGAATGCCGACCCGCCGTCCTGCTTCAAAGGGCTGCCCATCACGCTGGTCGCAGCCGCCATCACGTCGCTGAGCTTTATGGGCTTCGGCGGCCTGGTGGAAAACATCATCAATGCGATCCTGTAAGAAAGGGGAATGGAGAGAATGAACCCGATCCTGTTTGCGGTCATCGTGCTGGTGGTGCTGGGCCTGGTCGGCGGCCTGATCCTGGTGCTGGCCGCCAAATTCATGGCCGTGTATGAGGACCCGCGTATCGCGGAAGTTACCGAATGTCTGGCGGGCGCCAACTGCGGCGGCTGCGGCTACGCGGGCTGCTCCGACTATGCCAAGGCCATCGTGGAGGATGGCGCGCCCATCTACAAGTGCGCCCCCGGCGGCGACAAGGCCGCCGACGCCATTGCCAGGATCATGGGCGCCGACAGCGGCGACCGCCCCAGCCTGCGCGCTACCGTGCTCTGTGCCGGGGGAGAAAACTGCGGCCGGCGCTTTGAATATAAGGGCATCCAGACCTGTGCTGCCGCAGCGGCGGTGGCGGGCGGACCCAGTGCCTGCGCCTACGGGTGCCTGGGCCTGGGGGACTGCACCCGCGCCTGCAAGTTCGACGCTATCCATGTGGTGAACGGCGTAGCGGTGGTGGACCGCAGCAAATGCACCGGCTGTACGGCCTGCACGGCAGTCTGCCCGCGCCAGATCATCCAGATGAAGCCTATCGCTCCCCAGCCCGCCGTCAAATGCTCCAATAAGGACAAGGGCGCGCTGGTCAACAAGATCTGCAAGGTGGGCTGCATCGCCTGCGGGCTGTGTGTGCGCAACTGCCCCCAGCAGGCGATCTTCCTCAAAGACAATGTGGCGGTCATTGACTACACCAAATGCAACGGCTGCGGCACCTGTGTGACCAAATGCCCCAAAAAGGCCATCCAGTGGGTAGAGGGTGCGCCGCGTCCCATGGACGCGCCCGTCCCCGCGCCGGAGGTGCGCTGATCGAACGATTCCCCGTTGCCAGACGGGGAATCGTTTGGTTTCCGCCATTTTTTTGTAAAAACACAAGACAAGGACCGCAGCCTGTGCTATACTAAATACGGCAAATGAATCGTAAAATCAGGGAGGTTTACCCATATGGAGATCACCAAGGACATTTTGTACGTGGGCGTAAATGACCACGACGTAGACCTGTTCGAAGGGCAGTATACGGTGCCCAACGGCATGGCGTACAATTCCTATCTGATCCAGGACGAAAAAGTAGCCGTCATGGACTCGGTGGACGCGCACTTTGCCGACCAGTGGCTGACCAACATTGCGTCCATCCTGGGCCGGCGTTCGCCGGATTATCTGATCATCCAGCACATGGAGCCCGATCATTCCGGCTCCCTGCAGGCGTTTGCCCAGGCATATCCCGGAACGACCATCGTGGCTTCGGCCAAGGCCATTGCCATGATGCAGCAGTTCTTCGACGCCGACTTTGCCGGCCGCAGCCAGGCTGTCAAAGAGGGCGATACCCTGGCGCTGGGCGCGCACACGCTGCACTTTGTCACGGCGCCCATGGTCCACTGGCCGGAAGTCGTCATGACCTATGATGCGGCGGACAAGGTCCTGTTCAGCGCGGACGCCTTCGGCAAGTTCGGCGCGCTGGACGTGGAGGAAGAATGGCTGCCCGAAGCCCGCCGCTACTATATCGGCATCGTGGGCAAGTACGGCGCGCAGGTGCAGGCGGTCCTCAGGAAAGCGGCGGGTCTGGACATCGAGACTGTCTGCTCGCTCCACGGGCCGGTGCTGCACAAGGAACAGCTGGCCGACGTGCTGGCGGTCTACGACGCCTGGAGCGCCTACCGCCCCGAGACCGACGGCGTGCTGGTGGCGTACAGTTCGATCTACGGCCACACGAAGGCTGCGGCGGAGCAGCTGGGCGAGATGCTGCGCGGCAAGGGGCTGGATGTTACGGTGATGGACCTGGCCCGCAGCGACTGGGCGGAGGCCGTAGCCCAGGCTTTCCGTTACAGCAAGCTGGTGCTGGCCAGCCCGACCTATAACGCCGAGGTGTTCCCCTTCACCCGCCACCTGATCGAGCATCTGGCCGAGCGCAACTACCAGAACCGCACGGTAGCGCTGATCGAAAACGGCAGCTGGGCGCCCACCGCAGGCCGCGTTATGCGCAAGATGCTGGAAGGCTGCAAGAACCTGACGATCCTGGACGAAGGCGTGACCATCAAGAGCGCGCTTGACGAAACCAGTGAGGCCCAGCTGGCCGCGCTGGCCGAAGCGCTGGCGCGCTGATCGGTAAAAACTTTATAAATGGGGTTGACAAAGCGGCCGGGATGCCGTATAATAACTAGCGTTGACCCCATCTTGGATGATTAGCTCAGCTGGTTAGAGCGCTGCGTTCACATCGCAGAGGTCGAGGGTTCGAGTCCCCCATCCTCCACCACACAGGAAAGCCCGCCGTATCCCGGCGGGCTTTTTGCGTGGCGGTCAGGATGGGGAGATGAGAACAGGCCGCCGCGCCGCAGCGCGGGCCCAACAGTCCTGCGGACTGTTGGGCAGGCCGCGGGAGAGTCCCCCATCCTCCACCACAACAGCGTATCCGAACCCGGTTTTCCGGGTTCGGATATTTGCTTTTTACGGGCTATTTATTGCGATGATACGCCAAAAAGCCGATGCGGTTTCTTCCATATAGGAAGCAACTCGCCCCGGCTTTTTTTGAGCGGGCTGTGCGCGTAGCCATGTCGCACGCTTTTTCACAAAACCAATGATGGTTGCCGTTGGACCGCTCTATAGCAAGCAAAGGTCGGAGCTTCGGAAAATTCTGTTTCATTGAAATTCTCTGTGCTTCATTCATATTGCAGCAATCTAAACAGAGACAATGTTTTCACCGCACCCATGAATACCACCCTTGAAGTATGGCTATGTATACAAGACATATTGGCAAAGAAAATATCTTATATACTCGACAAATTTATTGGCTTCATGTATACTATACTTAAAATGGCGGGTTCCAGAAGGGAGAGAGGAAGGTATGAATCACGAATTATTGAAAAGCGTCATCTTCGATCAGCACGCAGCCATCCAGGCGGCCCGGATCACGCCGCGCGGCTATACGTTTGAGAAAAACGCCAACTATGTGCTGGTGGGCCTGCGCCGCGCGGGAAAATCTACCCTGCTGTTCGATATTGCGCAAAAGCTTGTGACACAGGGGACTGAATGGAACCAGATCATCTACATCAATTTTGAGGA
>DXBF01000026.1 GCA_019116705.1 Candidatus Gemmiger avistercoris | reverse complement strand
CTACAAATCCACGGAATTTGCGAATAAAAATGGCAAATTGCAAATTCCCGTCAGGCCGTAGGGCGGGGTCTTGACCCCGCCGTGCGGTTTGGCGCGGCCCGCAAATCCCCTGCCTGCCGGGACGTTGTCCGGCGCGGTCAAGACACGCGCCCTACAAATCCACGGAATTTGCGAATGAAAATGGCAAATTGCAAATTCCCGTCAGGCCGTAGGGCGGGGTCGTACCCCGCCGCGCGGTTTTGCGTTGCCAGCAAATTCTCTGCCTGCCGCCGCATCCCCGGCGCGGTCAAGACACGCGCCCTGCTTCGGTTTTTCCGCCGCCCTGGCCTTTTTCCTTCGCGGCCTTGCCGCCGATGGTCAGGTCCAGCCCGGCGAACAATTCCTCGCGGTTGCGGCGGCGGGTCTCCTCGTCCTGGACGACGCTGGACTGCACCTTGCCGTCCAGGATCGTCACGATGCGGTCGGCGCAGCGGGCCAGTTCCGGCTCGTGCGTGACCATCACGAAGGTGACCTGCTGGTTTTTGGAAAGTTCCAGCATGCGGTACAATACCTGTTTGCTGGTGGTGGAGTCCAGGTTGCCGGTGGGTTCGTCGGCAAAAATGACCTTGGGGCTGCTGACGAAGGCCCGGGCGATGCCCACCCGCTGCTGCTGGCCGCCGCTCATCTCGGTGGGCAGGTGGTTGGCGCGGCCCAGCAGGCCCATGCTTTTCAGTTCCTTGCGGGCCAGGGCCAGGCGGGTGTTTTTGTCCACGCCCTTGAACATCAGGGGCAGGGCCACGTTCTCGGCGGCGGTCATGGTGGGCAGCAGGTTGTAACTCTGGAAGATGAACCCCAGGTGGGCCTGCCGGAAACGGGCCAGGTCGGTCTCCGACATGGCGCTGATCTCGTGTCTGCCGATAAAGACCTTGCCGCGGGTGGGCTTTTCCAGCCCCGCCAGCTGGTTGAGCAGGGTGGATTTGCCGCTGCCGGACTGGCCGACGATGCAGCAGAACTCGCCCTTTTCGATGGAGAGATCGACATCGTTGAGGGCGACGACCCGCTCCTTGCCGACGGCGTACACTTTGCGCAGATGTTCGGTGCGGATGATAGGCGCCAAGGGGGCACCTCCCTTCATGGGGTAGGATCGGCCTTATTCTACCATACTTCGACAATAAAAAGAAGGGGGCGGAGTTGTAAATTTTTATGGAGCGGGGGCGGCGGGGCGCGTACAATAAAAGGATGCCCTTTGCGCCGGTTCGTAGGGCGGGGTCGTACCCCGCCGCCTTTGCGCGGACCGCAGGCCCGCGCTCCACCTTATTTATTATCTATTATCTCTTATCTTTTCTCTATTTTCTATGGTATACTGTTCCTGACGACCGCCCGCTTCCCACCACCCACGAAAGGACCCCCGCCATGGAACCCTGCGCCATCACCCCCATCGCCCGCATCCGCACCGATTTTTCCGGCAAATTCGGCATCCCGCGCCAGAGCGGGCTGGTGCCCGAACTGACGGCCCGCATCGTGTTCGAGCCGGAGTACCGCGACCCCGGCGCCCTGGCGGGCATTGAGGAATACAGCCACCTGTGGCTGATCTGGCAGTTTTCCACGGTGGCGGCGGAGTTTGCCGCCGGGCGGCGGTGGCGGCCCACGGTCCGCCCGCCCCGCCTGGGCGGCAACGTGCGCCGCGGCGTGTTCGCCACCCGCAGCCCCTACCGCCCCAACGCGCTGGGGCTTTCCTGCGTGGAACTGGCCGGGGTGGAGGGCTGCGACCTGCTGGTGCGCGGCGCGGACCTTCTGGACGGCACGCCCATCTTTGACATCAAGCCCTACCTGCCCTACGTGGACGCCCACCCGGAAGCGCGGGGGAGTTTTTCCGACGCGGCGGCGTCCTACGCGCTGGAGGTGGACTGCCCGCCCGCGCTGCTGGCCGCCCTGCCGGAAGAAAAGCGCGCCGCGCTGCTGGGGGTGCTGCGCAACGACCCCCGCCCCGCCTACCAGCACGACCCCGGCCGGGTATACGCGCTGGAGTTTGCCGGGCACACCGTGCGGTTCACGGTGGACGGGAACACGCTGACCGTGCGGGAGGTCCTGTAGGGCGGGGTTTCGACCCCGCCGTGCGGTTTTGCGCGGCCTGCAAATCCCCTGCCTGCCGCCGCATCCCCGGCGCGGTCAAGACGCGCGCCCTACAAACCTGCGGAAAATCGTAAACCGCAAATTCCCGCCAGGCCGTAGGGCGGGGTCTCGACCCCGCCGCGCGGTTTTGCCTTGCCCGCAAATTCCCCGCCTGCCGCCGCATCCCCGGCGCGGTCAAGACGCGCGCCCTACAAACCTGCTCTCCGTTCGGCCGTAGGGGCGGCCTGCAGGCCGCCCGCGCAATTTGATCTTGCCGCGAACGCACGGTGCTGCGTCCCCGTTCCCGCGCCCTGTAGGGCGGGGGCTTGCCCCCGCCGTGCGGTTTTGCCTTGCTCGCAAATTCCCCGCCTGCCGCCGCGCGGCCTTGCCTTGCCCGCAAATCCCCTGCCTGCCGCCGCGCGGCTTTGCCTTCCCGCCCTGTTTATGGGACTGCAAAAAGGGGCTTTTTTCCGACATTGTGGAAAAATAGTCAAATTGCACACATCAAACCGAAAAAATTGTGCAACATTCTAACCAAAAACCCTTTACGAATCCCGGGGGTTTTTGGTACAATAAAGCTATGCAAAAGCGTCTTTCCGCTCTTCGGGCCCGGGGCAAGATACAGGTCCGGGGGCGGGCAGGCGTGGGCCTGTGCGGGCTTGCCCCCGTGCAGTAATGCAAAACTACTCTAAAATGGAGGAAGAAAAATGCCCAGAGCAAAACAGTCTATGGACGGCAATACCGCTGCGGCGCACGTAGCCTATGCGTTCACCGATGTGGCTGCCATCTACCCCATCACCCCGTCCAGCCCCATGGCTGATACGGTGGACCAGTGGAGCGCTGCCGGCCTGAAGAACATCTTCGGCAACCAGGTCAAGGTCGTCGAGATGGAATCCGAAGCCGGCGCCGCCGGTGCGGTGCACGGTTCCCTTGGTACCGGCGCCATCACCACCACCTTCACGGCCAGCCAGGGCCTGCTGCTGATGATCCCCAACATGTACAAGATCGCGGCTGAGCAGCTCCCCTGCGTCTTTGACGTGTCTGCCCGTACCGTCGCCACCCAGGCGCTGAACATCTTCGGCGACCACAGCGACGTCTACGCCACCCGTCAGACCGGCTTCGCCATGCTGGCCGAGTCCAACCCGCAGGAAGTCATGGACCTGTCCCCCGTGGCGCACCTGTCCGCCATCGAGGGCCGCGTTCCCTTCGTGAACTTCTTCGACGGTTTCCGTACCTCCCATGAGATCCAGAAGATCGAAAAGTGGGACTACGAAGATCTGAAGGAAATGTGCAACATGGACGCCGTGGCCAAGTTCCGTGCCGAGGCGCTGAACCCCGAGCACCCCAAGACCCGCGGCAGCCATGAGAACGGCGACGTCTTCTTCCAGCACCGCGAGGCGTGCAACGAGGCCTACAACGCCCTGCCCGCCGTCGTGAAGAAATACATGGACAAGATCAACGCCAAGATCGGCACCAACTATGATCTGTTCAACTACTACGGCGACCCCGACGCCGACCGCGTCATCATCGCCATGGGTTCCATCTGCGACGTGGCCGAGGAAGTCATCGACTACCTCAACGCCCAC
>DXBF01000025.1 GCA_019116705.1 Candidatus Gemmiger avistercoris | reverse complement strand
GTCAACACCGGCTGGAACGGCACCGGCAAGCGCATCTCCATCAAGGATACCCGCGGCATCATCGACGCCATCCTGGACGGCTCCATCAAGACCGCGCCCACCAAGACCATCCCCTACTTCAACTTTGAAGTGCCCACCGAGCTGCCCGGCGTGGACCCCAAGATCCTCGACCCGCGCGACACCTACGCCGACGCCGCCGAGTGGGACGCCAAGGCCAAGGACCTGGCTTCCCGCTTCCAGAAGAACTTCGTCAAGTACGAGAGCAACGCCGCCGGCAAGGCCCTGGTCAGCGCCGGTCCGCAGCTGTAAAAAATCAAAAGGGGCAACAGTCGCGCACGGCAATTGCCTGACGCTCCTGTTTAACGGGTTGCGGTTCCCGCATCGCGCGGCGCGCCTTGGGGCGGCGCTTGCGCTCTGCGGCCGCCGCCCCTGCTCCGCCTCGCTGCATCCGCCGCAGGCGGCGCTCGGCTCCGCAGCCCTCTTTGGAATCCCCTTCGACAAAATTTTACGGCAAGCCGCGCGCTCATCACTTCGTTCCTCGCACACTCTTGCCGTAAAATTTCCCTGTCGGTGTCGCTGTCGTCGGCACATGTCCGCCGACGGTGACGGATTTTGAAATTTTCTACAAATTGCCCCCGCCCTGCATACGCAGGGCGGGGGTTTTTGCCGTTTGCCGTAGGGCGGGGTCTTGACCCCGCCGTGCCATTTTGCGTGGCCCGTAAATTTCCGGGCTGCCGCCACACCCCCGGGCGGCGTACACGCCGCCCCTACACGCAACGGCCCCGCGCGACCAATACCAAAACCGCATCTGCCATAATGCACCGCGGCGGGCCGGGGTTTTGTGATTATGGCTGCCCCTCCACCGGCCACAGCAGCCGGTGGGCGGCCACGGTGGCGCCGTCCAGGCGGCGGGGGCGGCCGTCCCGGAAGCGGACGGTCAGGAACCGGCCGTCCCACCCGGTCACTACGCCGAGGCCGAACACGATATGCTCCACGGCGGCGCCGGGAACGGCCAGCGTTTCCAGCGGTACCGGGGCGGCAGGCTCCGGCGCAGGCGCAAAGGGGGCCGGGGAACGGCCGGTCAGGCGGGCGGCCTCGGCGGCCTGACGCTCCCGTTCGGCCCGGGCCTCGGGCAGTTCGCCCAGGACCTCCTGCACAAAGGCCGAGGGCAGGGCCGAACAGTCGAACAGGATCAGCTGCCGCCGGGCCCGCGTCATGGCTACGTAGAACAGCCGCCGGTCCTCCTCATACTGGCGGATCTCCTCCGGCGTGCGGCAGTGGGCTTCGGGCTGGGCGGGCAGCACGCCGTCGAACACATCCAGCAGCGCCACCGCGTCGTATTCCAGGCCCTTGCTGCTGTGGATCGTGGAAAGCACCAGCGGCGCGCCGCCGTCCTCTTCGCCGCTGCCGCCGTGCGCGGCCAGCAGGGCGCGCAGTTCCCCCAGGCGGGCCAGCAGGCGGGCGGGGGTGGGCTCCTGCGCGGCCAGCAGCCGCAGGATCTCCAGCTTGCCGGGGTCCATGTGCTTCTGTTCCAGGTAGGCCCCGTAGCCCGCGCCGTCCCGCAGCGCGTCCAGCGCCCGGGCGGCCGTCTGGCCGGGGACCCGGCGCAGGGCGGCCCATACGTCGGCAAAACCGCCCCGCACCCGGTTGGAAAGCTCGGGGCATTGCAGCAGTTCCTCCGGGATGGGGCGGCCGCTGGTCCGGCTGCGGTCGCAGGCGTACAGGGCGTGCCGCCGGGCGATGGGCAGCCCGAACTTGTAGTACAGCCGCAAAAACAGGTCGCTGCGGCGGGGGTCGGCGGCAAATTCCAGCAGGTCCTGCACGTCCAGCACGATGCGGTCGCTGAAAAACAGCAGGTCGTTTTTCTTGAACTGCCAGCCTACGCCGTGGCGCTCGCACAGGTCCACCAGCGGCAGGGCGCTTTCGTTGTTGCGGAACAGCACCGTCAGCGGGCCGCCGCCCTGCTGCACGCGGCGGAACAGCCAGGTGAACTGATCCTCCCGGCAGGCTGTCCGCACCACTTCCAGCGGGCGCTCGGGACCGCGCACAGCGGCCATCGTCTTGGGGCGGCGGTAACGGTTGCGGGCCGCAAAGCGGTCGGCCGCCGTCACGATCTCCCGGCTGGAACGGTAGTTCTGTTCCATCAAAAGCACCTGCGCCCCGGGCCAGGTCTTTTCAAACTCCATCAGGGCCTGGGGCCAGGCGGCCCGGAAACCGTAGATGCTCTGGTCCTCGTCCCCCACCAGGAACAGGTTGCGGTGTTCCCCGGCCAGCAGGCGGATGATCTCGTGCTGGATGCGCGAGGTATCCTGGGCTTCGTCCACGCAGAGGTAACGGTACTTTTGCCGGAACCAGGCCCGCACCGGCGGCACGGCCCGCAGGATCTGCAGGGCGTAGACCATCTGGTCGTCGTAGTCCATCCAGCCCTGGCGCTTGAGTTCCGCCTGGTAGCGGCGGTAAAGGCCGGGCAGGTCGGGCAGGCCGGTCTCCAGCGCCGCGACGCCCTCCTCGTCCAGCATGCTGTTTTTGATGTAGGTGATGACGGTGCGCAGTTCTTTCAGCGTGCTCTCGGTGGGGTAGTCGCTGCTGACGCTCATGTACAGCTGGGTCAGCAGGCGGGTCAGCTCCCCCTCGTCGGTGACCAGGCGGGGCTGCTGGCGGCCATAGCGGCGGCTGTAATATTGCAGCACCACCGCCGACAGGCCGTTGATGGTGCGGAAGGCCATGCGTGCGGCCGGCCCCTGCCCGAAGCGGGCGGCAAAGCGGCTGCGCATCTCCCGGGTGGCGGCCACGGTGTAGGTCATCGTCAGGATCTGTTCGGGCGGGATGCCGCAGCACTGCACCATGTACCCCAGGCGGGCCACCAGCACCGTGGTCTTGCCGCTTCCCGGCACGGCCAGCAGCAGCACCGGGCCTTCCACGGCGGTCGCCGCCGCCAGCTGCTGCGGGTTGAAGCCGGCCAGATACTGCCGGATAAAGGCTTCCTTCTCCAAGGGGCGGGGCCTCCTCTCAGGGGTATTTTTTCAGCACGAAGCAGGGCAGGGGGGCGGTAGCGGCCCAGTTGGCGAAGCGGCATTCCAGCACGGTGTACTGCGTCAGCGGCAGCGCGCGGAACAGGGCCAGCGCGGCCTGCTTTTCACCGTCGCCGATGACCCGCCCGCTGTAAAGCACCGCCGCCAGCACGCCGCCGGGTCTGAGCACGGCCAGGGCGGCGCGCAGGGCGGCCACGCTGTTCGCGGCGGTGGAATGGACCGTGTGGTCGGCCCCCGGCAGCCAGCCGAAATTGAACAGCACGCAGTCGGCGGAGGCGGGGGCGGCCAGTTCCCCCAGGCGGGCGTGGTCGTGGAGGACGGCCCGGCCGGTACCCGCCAGCCCGGCGGCGGCCAGCCGCGCGTTGGTGGCGTCCACCGCCGCAGGCTGGATGTCCAGCGCCAGCACCCGGCCCTGCGGTCCGGCCAGACGGCAGAGGAATTCCGTGTCGTGGCCGTTGCCGCAGGTGGCGTCGATGTACAGCCCGCCCGGGGCCAGCCGGGCGGCCAGGAAATCGTGGCAGAACTGCACGGCGCTCAGGTCGGGCAGGCGGCGGCGCACCAGCCGCCCGTCCTGCGGCAGAAACCCGAACTTGGCGGCCAGGGCCCGCCCGGCGGCGCCGTCGGGCAGGGGCGCGGTGAAGCAGCTCTCCTGCCTGGGGTCCAGGCCGCCGCCCCGGCGCAGCAGTTCCTTGAGCAGATAGCTGCCGTAGCCCCGCTGCCGCCAGGCGGGGTCGATCTCCACCCACAGCGCGCCCCGGGCCAGACGCCCCGTGCCGATGGGCGTCTGTTCTTTGTAGAGGAGGAAGGCGTCCCCCTGCCGACGGATCTCCATACTGCGTCCCTTCTTTCTCTGAAAAGGATACAAGCACCCGGGGGGCATTGTCAAGTGCTGCCAGAAATGATAAAATATGTGAAAACTGCCGTCGAACGGCCCCGAAAACGGCAGTTTTTCACATTCTTTTCACCCACTGGCGAAACCTATTTCACAATTCCCGGGTATACTCTTAAGCAGAGAGGGCAGAAAGCCCCTCCCGAAAGTACACAGAAAGGAAGGACATGTATGAGCAACGAATACGATTACTCCGGCCTTTACGATCATACATCCGACGGGGGCGCACCCCGGAACAGCGCCCAGGACCAGCAGCCTGCCGAAACCGGCAGCCAGAACAGCTACCCCAACGTGGGCAGCAGCGGCATGAACACCGCCAACACCGCCCGCACCGACTACTCCTCGGCGCAGAGCGGCGCGGCCGGCAGCCCCGCCGGCGGCAGCAACGGGTACACCAGCAGTTTCAGCGGCGGCAGCGGCAGCAACGGCGGCTACAACGGCTACAGCTACGCCAGCGCGCCCCAGCAGCCCGCCCCCAAACCCCCGCGCAAAGGCCGCCGCACCCTGCTGCGGGTGCTGGCCTGCGTGGGCGTGGCGGCCCTGGGCTTCGGCGGCGGTATCGGCGGGGCGGTCCTGGCCAGCCGCACCGGCCTGACCGGCAACCAGGTGGTGGTGCAGCAGGTGCAGCGGGATACCAGCGACGCCGCCAACGCCAACAGCACCGGCGGCGAATCCATGAGCCTGCAGCAGATCTCGTCGGTGGTGTCGCCCAGCGTGGTGGCGATCACCACCGAGCAGATGAGCGGCTCCCAGACCTGGTTCGGCGGCTACTATGTGCAGAGCGGCGCCGGTTCCGGCGTCATCATCAGCCAGGACGGCTATATCCTGACCTGCGCCCATGTGGTGGACGGCGCCACCAGCGTCAAGGTGCAGCTGCAGAACGGCGAGACCTATGACGCATCCATCGTCGGGTCGGACGCCACCTCGGACATTGCGGTGCTCAAGATCGAAGCCACCGGCCTGACCCCGGCGGTCATCGGCGACAGCGACGCCCTGGCCGTGGGCGAGACCGTGGTGGCCGTGGGCAACCCGCTGGGCACCCTGTCCAACACCGTCACCGACGGCATCATCAGCGCCCTGAACCGGGAAGTCACCGTGGAAGACAACGACATGACCCTGCTGCAGACCAACGCCTCCATCAGCCCGGGCAACTCCGGCGGCGGCCTGTTCAACGCCAACGGCGAGCTGATCGGCATCGTCAACGCCAAGAGCAGCTATTCCGAGGCCGAGGGCATCGGCTTCGCCATCCCCATCGACCAGGCCATGGAGATCGCCCAGCAGCTGATCGAGAACGGCGCGGTGATCCGCCCGGCGCTGGGCGTCAAGATCCTGGACGTGATGGACGCCAACACGGCCAACCAGCTGGGCGTCAGCGCCACCGGCGTCTATGTGGTGGAAGTGACCGCGGGCGGCGGCGCCGAGGCCGCGGGCGTCCAGGCGGGCGACCGCATCATCGCCGTGGACGATACGGCGGTCAGTTCCAGCAACAGCGTCAAGAGCTATCTGGCCGACAAACAGGTGGGCGATACCGTCAACCTGCAGGTGGAGCGCGAAGGCAAGGTGCTGACCCTGAGCGTCACGCTGGGCAGCGGCACCCAATAAAACCATACCACAGCGACAGCCCCCTGCCGGGTCACCCGGCAGGGGGCTGTTTGGGTCGCCGAGAAATTCAAAAATCCGTCGCCGCCGGCGGACATGCGCCGCCGGCGGCGACACAATCAGGGAAATTTAGGCCAAAATTGTGTGCGAGGCGCTCTGCGCCGAGTGCGCGGTTTTGGACTAAATTTTGTCGAAGGGGATTCCAAAGAGGGCTGCGGAGCCGAGCGCCGCCTGCGGCGGATACAGCGAGGCGGAGCAGGGGCAGCGGCCGCAGAGCACAAGCGCCGCCACAAGGCGCGCCGCGCGATGCGGGCACCGCAACCCGTTAAACACGAGCCTTAGGCAATTGCCGTGGGCGAGTGTTTCCCCTTTTGACTTCTCAGAAATCGTGCTTTTCCAGCAGTTTGCGGCCCATCAGCACGCCCATGACCGAGGCCATCATCAGCCCGCGGGTCCAGCCGGAGGAATCCCCCAGGCAGTGCAGGCCCGCGATGTTGGTCTCCAGGTCGGTGTCCATTTTGACCTTGTTGGAATAGAACTTCAACTCAGGGCTGTAGAGCAGCGTTTCGGGGCTGGCAAAGCCCGGCACCACCTGGTCCACCATCTTGATGAACTCAATGATGTTGACCATGGCGCGGTAGGGCATGGCGGCGGTGATATCCCCGGCCACGGCGTCTTTCAGCGTGGGGCGCACGTTGGCGCGGGCCAGTTCCTTGGCCCAGGTGCGCTTGCCGTCCAGGATGTCGCCGTAGCGCTGCACCAGGATGTGCCCCGCGCCCAGCATGTTGGTCAGCTCGCCCACCTTCTGGGCGTAGGCGATGGGCTGGTTGAACGGCTCGGTAAAGTTGTGGCTCACCAGAATGGCCAGGTTGGTGTTGTCGCTCTTTTTCTCCTTGAAGCTGTGGCCGTTGACCACCGCCAGGTCGTTGTCGTAGTTTTCCTGGGCGACAAAGCCGCCGGGGTTCTGGCAGAAGGTGCGCACCTTGTTGCGCCAGGGCGCGGGGTAGCCGATCAGCTTGCCCTCGTAGAGCACCTTGTTGATGGTCTCCATCACTTCGTTGCGGCACTCCACCCGCACGCCGATGTCCACGGTGCCGGGCTTGTGGGCGATGTGGTGTTCGGCGCAGAGTTTTTCCAGCCAGTCGGCGCCCCGGCGGCCGGTGGCAATGACCACCTGCCGGCCGTACACGTCCCGGGCGCCGGTCTTTTCCCGCAGGCGCACGCCTTTGCAGACCGAGCCTTCCAGCAGGATGTTCTCGCACTCGGTCTCAAACAGCATCTCCACCCCGGCGTCCTGCAGGTGGTTCTGGATGTTCAGATAAAGCTGCTGGGCTTTCTCGGTGCCCAGGTGGCGGATCGGGCAGTCCACCAGTTGCAGCCCGGCCTGGATGGCGCGTTTGCGGATGTCCTTGATCTCGGCCCCCTGGTAGATGCCCTCCACATGGGGGTCAGCGCCGAATTCCAGATAGATCTTGTCGGTATAGTCGATCAGCGCCTGGGCAAAATCCTCGCCGATCAGGTCGGGCAGCTCGCCGCCCACCTGGTAGGACAGGGACAGTTTGCCGTCCGAGAAAGCGCCTGCGCCGGAAAACCCGGTGGTGATGGCGCAGGTGGGCTTGCAGTTGACGCAGACGCCGGTCTTGTCCTTGGGGCAGTGGCGTTTTTCCACCGGCTTGCCCTTTTCCACCAGCAGGATGCTGTGGGGGCGGCTG
Organism: Candidatus Gemmiger avistercoris; assembly: GCA_019116705.1. GTDB lineage: Bacteria > Bacillota > Clostridia > Oscillospirales > Ruminococcaceae > Gemmiger > Gemmiger avistercoris. The sequence continues at coordinate 28,193 of DXBF01000025.1, read as the reverse complement.
CTCTTGCGCAGCAGTTCCAGGGCGGTGAAGATGCCGGCCGGACCGGCGCCAACGATGATCAGGTCGTACATGGGTGAACGGGTCTCCTTCATGGTCAGGGTGCGGGCGGGGCGCCGTCGGAAACGTCGGTGCTCTCGGCGTCGTAGACGATCTCCCCCGCAGGGGCGTCGGGGGCGTCCTCCTCGTCGGCCAGGTCGCCCAGGGCCTGCAGGGTGGCGGTCATGGCGGCGTCCGCCATGCGGTCCAGCGCCCGCAGTTCCATCGCGGCGTACAGCGCGCAGGCCAGGCTCAGCGCGCCTTCCACGATCAGCAGCACGCCGCAGAGCATCACGGCGCTGACGGCGGCTTCAAAGGGGTCGAACAGCAGCAACAGGCCCAGCGCGATGGAAAGCAGGCTGAGCAGCAGCAGCACCCACCACTTGGAGGCCTTGCGCCGGGCCAGATCGAGGGCGGCGCCGATGCGGCTGCACCCTTCCACCAGGATGAACAGCCCGAACACCACCGGCAGGAAACTGGCCACCGTGTGGGGCTGGGCCAGCGTGAACAGGCCCAGGGCCGCGGTGATCACGCCGCCCACCAGCAAAAAGGGGGCGGCGAACCCGCTGCCGCGGACGCGGGCGTACTGGATCAGGCAGACGATGCCGGTGACGAGCACCACCGCGCCAAAGGCGTAGCAGATCCACAAAAGGCTGGTCTGCGGCATAACGAGCAGCAGGACCCCCAGCACCAGAAAGGCAAGGCTGGGCAGGACCCCGGCTTTTACATAACGCAGCATGGTATACACTCCTTCCGGCCCGGGGCGCAGGTCAGCCCCGGTTGCGGGCCTCCAGCGCCCGGGCGGCTTCGGCGATCAGCCCGGCGCAGACTTCCTGCCCCAGCGCCGCATTCAGGCACAGGTCGTAGTTTTTGGCTTCGCCCCAGCGGTTCTCGGTATAATAATTGTAGTAGCTGGCGCGGGCGCGGTCATGTTTGGCAAGCTGGACTTCCCACAGGCGGTCGGCCATCTGCTTGGCGCCGGGGCGTGCCTTGGCGCGGCGGATGCGCTCGGCCAGCGGGGCGTAGAGAAAGACGCGCAGCACGTTGGGGCGTTCCCGCAGCACATAGTCGCCGCAGCGGCCCAGGATCACGCAGGACTCCCGTCCGGCCAATTCTTTGATGACGTTGCTCTGCAGGATATAGACCTGGTCTGCCAGCGGCATGGTGTTGCCCATCATATACAGGCTGTAGATCAGGCTGCCGCTGCGCTGGTTTTCGCTGGCGGCGATGGCCTCTTCGGTCAGGCCGCTCTTTTTGGCGGCCATGGTGATGAGCTCCTTGTTGTACAGCGGGATGTTCAGTTTGTCTGCGACGGCCCGGGCGATCTCGCTGCCGCCCGAGGCGTACTCGCGCGCGACGGTAATGACCAGTGGTTCCATATCCTTATGCACCTCACATTCCGTTTCCTAGGCGGGCTGGTCCCCGGCCCGGGGTAAAGGATGATCTTACCTATAGTATACCCCGGATCCGCCGAAAGCGCAAGGAATTTTCCCGCGGGAGGGCGGCCGCGCAAAGCCGGCAAAGGGCGGCAAAAAGCGCCCGGCGGGCGCCGGGCGCTCAGGCTGCCGGAAGAGGCAAATGCCGCCGTCCCCGCCGGGGCAGCTTACTCGTACAGCGGGAAGCGGGCGGTCAGTTCCGCCACGCGGGCGGCGATGCCCGCCTGTTTCGCATCGAAGTCGTGGATGCAGTCGGCAATGCAGCCGGCGATGACCGCCATCTCGGCGGGGCCCATGCCGCGGGTGGTCACGGCGGGGGTGCCCACCCGCAGGCCGCTGGTCACGAAGGGGCTGCGCTTCTCACCGGGGACGGTGTTCTTGTTGGCGGTGATGTGCACGGCGTCCAGCTTCTGCTCCAGTTCCTTGCCGGTGCAGGCCTCGTCGGTCAGGTCGATGAGCATCAGGTGGTTGTCGGTGCCGCCGGAGACCAGGCGCACGCCGCGGCCGGCCAGCGCCGCGGCCAGGGCCTGGGCGTTGTCCACGACCTGCCGGGCGTAGACCTTGAACTCGGGGCGCAGCGCCTCGCCGAAGCAGACCGCCTTGGCGGCGATCACATGCTCCAGCGGGCCGCCCTGGGTGCCGGGGAAGATGGCCGAATTGATGCGTTTGGCCAGGTACTCGTTGTTGGTCAGGATCAGGCCGCCGCGGGGGCCGCGCAGCGTTTTGTGGGTGGTGGTGGTCACCACGTCGGCGTAAGGCACGGGGTTCTGGTGGACGCCGCCCGCCACCAGTCCGGCGATGTGGGCCATGTCCACCATCAGCATGGCGCCGTAACCGTGGGCAATGGCGGCCAGCTTCTCAAAGTCGATGGCGCGGGGGTAGGCGGAAGCGCCCGCCACCAGCAGCTTGGGGCGCACCTTGGCTACCTGTTTGGCCAGGGCGGCGTAGTCGATGAAACCGTTTTCGTCCACGCCGTAGGAGACGAAGTGGTAGTTTTTACCGCTCATGTTCACGGGGGAGCCGTGGGTCAGGTGGCCGCCCTGGGACAGATCCATGCCCATGACGGTATCGCCCACGTCGAGCAGTGCAAAGTAGACGGCCAGGTTGGCCTGCGCGCCGGAGTGGGGCTGCACGTTGGCGTATTGCGCGCCGAACAGGCGGCAGGCGCGGTCAATGGCGATCTGCTCCGCTTCGTCCACATAGCGGCAGCCGCCGTAATAGCGGTGGCCGGGGTAACCCTCGGCGTATTTGTTGGTCAGCACGCTGCCCATGGCGGCCATCACGGCGGGGGAAACGATGTTCTCACTGGCGATCAGTTCGATGTTTTCCCGCTGGCGGGCCAGCTCCCGCTCCATGGCGGCGCCCACCTCGGGGTCGGCGTTCCGCACGCAGCCGATGGTATCCATCATATCCGAATACATTACTTTCGACACTCCTCTCCTGCCCGGCCGCAGCCGGGGTCCACGGTTTCTATACGGATGCGGGGCCCGTGCCCCGCGGGGGAACGTTGCAAAACGCGCCGCGCTCAGAGCGTGCCCTTGGTGGAAAGCACGCCCTCGATCCGGGGGTCGGGTCGGCTGGCGGCGTCCAGCGCCTTGGCGAAGGCTTTGAACAGCGCTTCCAGCTTGTGGTGGTCGTTTGCGCCGTAGAGGATCTTCAGGTGCAGGTTCATCGCCGCGGCGTAGCTGACGGCGTAAAAGAACTCCCGCGCCATCTGGGTGTCCATGCCGCCGCAGCGGGGCCCGGCAAAGGCGGCGTCGTACACGAAATAGGGCCGCCCGCCCAGGTCCACGGCGCACAGCGCCAGCGTTTCGTCCATGGGCAGCAGGCAGCTGCCGTACCGCACAAGGCCCGCCTTGTCCCCCAGGGCTTGGCGCAGGGCGGTGCCCAGGGCGATGCCCACATCCTCAATGGTGTGGTGGCAGTCCACATGCAGGTCGCCGCGGCAGTGTACGGTCAGGTCGAACAGGCCGTGGCGGGCGAACCCGTCCAGCATGTGGTCGAAAAAGCCGATGCCGGTGTCCAGGTCGGTCTTGCCGGCGCCGTCCAGCGCCAGGGTCAGGGTGATCTGCGTCTCGCGGGTGTTGCGCGTTACCGTTGCCGTGCGTGCCATAAGCGGGAACTCCTTTCCGTTCCGGGGGTGTATGTCTAGGGTGTATCTGAAAAATCCCCAGCACTGTTCAATTCTACTAAAAAGCAGCGCCTGCTGCGTTGCTCAACCTTGGAATACATCAAGTATTCCTGCGGTTTCGCGCCTTGCATTCGCTACTTTTTAGCGAATTTTCCAGCACTTTTGATTTATCAGATATACCCTAGAATTGTACCATGCACGGCGGGCAGCGTCAACGTTTGCAGCGCCCTGCGGGGACGAAAACGTTGGCAGTTGTAAAATTTATTTACGAAATCGCAACACATTTCACCCATTGCCGCGCTACAATAAAATCAAGATCCACTCTGGCGCAGGCCCATACGTATGCGGGGCGGCTGTCCCGGCCGCACCTGCTGCGGTGTGGCGCGCGTTCACTGTCTGGTCTTTTTCTTTGAAAGGAAAAGCGCACTATGGCAAAGATCATCGGAATCGACCTGGGCACGACCAACAGCTGCGCGGCTGTCATCGAGGGCGGCAAGCCGGTCGTGATCCCCAATGCGGAAGGCCAGCGCACCACCCCCTCGGTGGTGGCGTTTACCAAAGCGGGGGAACGCCTGGTGGGCGACGCGGCCAAACGGCAGGCAGTCACCAACGCCCCCCGCACGGTCAGCAGCGTCAAGCGGTCGATGGGCAGCGATACCCGCATCCCCATCGACGGGAAAAGCTATGCCCCGCAGCAGATCAGCGCCATGATCCTGCAAAAGCTCAAGGCCGACGCCGAAGCCTACCTGGGCGAGCCGGTCACCGAGGCCGTCATCACGGTGCCCGCCTCCTTCAACGACGCCCAGCGCCAGGCCACCAAGGACGCAGGGCGCATCGCCGGGCTGGAAGTGCGGCGCATCATCAACGAACCGACCGCCGCGGCCCTGGCCTACGGGCTGGACAACGGCCGCGCCCAGACCGTCATGGTCTACGACCTGGGCGGCGGAACTTTCGACGTTTCCCTGATCCAGATCGGGGACGGCATCGTGCAGGTGCTGGCCACCTGCGGCGACAACCACCTGGGCGGCGACGATTTCGACGCCCGCATCGTGGACTGGCTGGTGGAACAGTTCCGCCGGGAGCACGGCCGGGACCTGACCGGCGACCGCGTGGCCATGCAGCGCCTGCGGGAAGAGGCCGAGAAGGCCAAGAAGGAACTGTCCGCCGCCACCCGGACCGAGATCAACCTGCCCTTTCTCACCGCCGGACCCGACGGGCCGGTCCATTTCCAGGCCACGCTGACCCGCGCACTGTTCGACGACCTGTGCCGGGAACTGGTGGAACGCACGGCGCTGCCGGTGCGCAACGCCCTCAGCGACGCCCGCCTGAGCGCCAGCGATCTGGACCAGGTGCTGCTGGTGGGCGGCTCCACCCGCATCCCCGCCGTGCAGGCCAAGGTGCAGCGCATGGTGGGGCTGGAACCTTCCCGCACGCTGAACCCCGACGAGTGCGTGGCCCTGGGGGCCGCCGTGCAGGCGGGCCGCCTGGGGGGCGAGGCCCTGGCCGGGGCGGGGGAGGACCTGCTGCTGATGGACGTGACCCCCCTGACCCTCTCGGTAGAAACGGTGGGCGGCGTGGCCACCCACCTGATCGAGCGCAATGCCACCATCCCCACCCGGTTCAGCAAGGTGTTCACCACCGCCGCGCCTTTCCAGAGCACCGTCGAGATCAAGGTGCTGCAGGGCGAGCGGGAATTTGCCAAAGACAACAAACTGCTGGGGACCTTCACCCTGCGGGGCATCAAGCGCGCCTGGGCGGGGGTGCCCAAGATCGAAGTCACCTTCGACATCGACGCCAACGGCATCGTCAAGGTCAGCGCCAAGGACCTGGACACCGGCAAGGAGCAGGGCATCACCATCACCGGCTCCTCCAATCTGAGCGAGGAGGAGATCCAGCGCGCCATGCGGGAGGCCGCGGCCTTCGCGGGGCAGGACAAAGAGCGCAAGGCCGCGCTGGAAGCGCTCAACGCCGCCGAGGCCGCCCTCTACCGGGTGAACACGGCGCTGGGCAGCAAGGCCGGCAAGGAACTGGACCGCGAGACAAAGACCCATATCAAGGAGGCGGAGCGCGCTTTGGAAAAGGCCACCCGCCACAAAAAAGCCGAAAAACTCACCCCGGCGGACGTGCAGGCCATCAACGCCGCGCGGGAGGCGCTTTCCAGCCTGTCGGCCCCGCTGGTCGCCCGGTGGGAAAGCGAACAGAAAAGCTGAACCTGCAAAAGGGGCAACAGCCGCGCACGGCTGCGCCTAACGCGTCTATTTGACGGGTTGCGGTGCCCGCATCGCGCGGCGCGCCTTGGGACGGCGCTTGCGCTCTGCGACCGCTGCCCCTGCTCCGCCTCGCTGTATCCGCCGCAGGCGGCGCTCGGCTCCGCAGCCCTCTTTGTGCTATAATAAAGGCTAATTTGACGAAAAAGAGGGGGCCTTCTTGTGAAAACTGCGCGTTATGCCTTCGCCCGCTCCCTGCCGGTCATGGCGGGGTATCTGGTGCTGGGGCTGGGGTTCGGCGTGCTGCTGCAGACCAAAGGGTACGGCGCGGGCTGGGCGCTGGCCATGAGCGTTCTGGTCTATGCGGGCAGCATGCAGTATGTGGCGGTGGACCTGCTGGCCGGGGGCGCTTCACTGATCGCCACCGCGCTGATGACGCTCACCGTCAACGCCCGGCACCTGTTCTACGGCGTTTCCATGGTGGAGCGCTACCGGGACGCCGGACCCGCCAAGCCCTACCTGATCTTCGCCCTGACCGACGAGACCTACTCCCTCGTATGCAGCGGCGATGTGCCCGCCGGGGTGGACCGGCGGCGGTATTTCTTTCTGGTCTCGCTGTTCGACCAGCTGTACTGGGTGGCGGGCAGCCTGGCCGGGGCGCTGGTGGGCGGCCTGCTGCCTTTTGACACCACCGGCATCGACTTTTCGATGACGGCGCTGTTCCTGGTGGTCATGACCGAACAGTGGCGTGCCGCGCGGGACCATACGGCCGCCCTGGTGGGGCTGGGGGTATCCCTTGCCTGTCTGGCGGTGTTCGGGGCGGACAACTTCCTCATTCCCGCCATGGTGGGGATCACCCTGGCGCTGACGCTGCTGCGCCGCCGCCCCGGCGCCCCGGAACAGGAGGATGCCCATGCTTCCCATTGATCTGCACGCCGCCGCCCAGGTGGCGGTCATTGCGGCGGTGACGGTCCTGCTGCGCTTTTTGCCCTTTGTGGTGTTCGGCGGGGGCCGCCCCACGCCCAAGTATGTGGTCTACCTGGCCAACGTGCTGCCCTGCGCCATCATGGCCATGCTGGTGGTCTACTGCCTGCGCGGCGTGGACCTGGCAGGGCCTGCCCACGGCCTGCCCGAACTGCTGGCCGCCGCCGCGGTGGTGGCGCTGCACCTCTGGCGCAAAAACACGCTGCTCTCCATCGCCGGCGGCACCGCCCTGTACATGGTGCTGGTGCAGCTGGTCTTTGTATAATTTCTTATGATGATGATTTGACGACGCCCCCGTGCAGATGCACGCGGGGGCGTTTTGCTGCTATGTTTCCAGAAAGTCCTATATTTTAGCCAAAAAAATCATGAAAATTTGTTGAAAATGTGTCTTGATTTTATACGGGGGGGGGGGGGTACACTTATTTACGTAACTAAAATTTGGTTACTTCCGGCGCTTGCCGGGCAAATCCATACGACGGAGGGAGTAACAAAGGATGAGCTTGAAAAAACGACTCCTTTCCGCACTGTTGGCGATGAGCATGGCGGTCTCGCTGTGCGCCACCGCCTGGGCGGAAACGGGAACAACATCTACCACCCTGACGCAGGGGACCGAGGGGGAAGTCTCGACGGTCGAGACCGCCGACCCTGATGGGGACGAGGACCAGACGCCGGACGGCGAGACCGACGCCAAGGCCGACGATGAGACCGTCGGCCAGCAGGACGGCGGCGAGGACCTTGCCGGGGAGGAAGAAAAGCTCCCCCCGATCATGCTGATGTCGGAAAATGAAGAACCGGCGGCGGATGGCGCGGCAACGGACGGCGAAGGCGGCGAAGGCATTGACACCGAAGCGGAACTGCTCGCTGCGCTGAGCGGATCGGACCAAACGATCACCTTGACGGGCGACATCGAACTGACTTCCATGCTGACCGTTAGCCGTGCGGTGACGATCGACCTGGGCGACCACACCATCAGTGCGGACGAGACGTTCCCGAAAGGCGGGGAGGATAATAAAAACCATCTGGTCGATGTTACCGCCGATGGCGTGACCATCACCAATGGCACCCTGACCGCAGGCGCAAACAATAACCACACGCTGAACATCTGGAATGCCGATGGCGTGCAGCTGTATAAGCTGACGCTGGACAATACGGCTTCCTATGGCGGCGCTCCGCTGGTCATCGGTTCCTCCGATGTGACCATCGGCCTTGCTGATTCCAATGACGATACCGTCACGGTCGTTGCCGGTCAGAATTCCTGGTACGGTATCAATCTGGATAGCCGTGACCTGGAAGACAATGCCGCTTACCTGAAGGTACAGGGCAAGCTGCTGTTCCAGGGCGTACAAAAGTCTGTCGGCATCTATGTCGAGAACAACTATGGCGACTCTGCCGATGACGTGACCCTTGAATTGGCGGATGGGACTTCGTTCACGAACGAAGGTTCGAATGTGGACGAATACGTCGGCATCAATGCTGCACCGAAGGATAGCGGTTTCGCCGGTGCGACCCTGAAGGGGTGGGATACGATCCTCGGCGATGTTCCGGGCGCAGTGGCCCAGAACGGCGAAAAATTCTACGGTACGGTGAGCGCGGCGCTGGCCGACGCGGGCAAAACGGACGGTACGGTCCAGCTGCTGGCGGATTCTGCCGAGCGTCTGAGCGTCCCGGCGGGAACAAAAGCTACGCTGGAACTGGGTGGTCATACCCTGACGCTGACGAACAAAAACACTACGGATAGCAGCAAAATGGTGATGGACTCGGTGGTTTTGAGCGAGGGCGCCAGTCTGAAACTCCAGAACGGTAAGGTCGTGGCTAAAGAAATAACGGACGGCACGGCTGCGCTGTTCAACATCCAGAAGGATAGCAGCATCTATCTGAATAATGTGCAGATGGATACCACCGGCACCGCTCTGTTCCCGCAGGGGAATGCCGCCCGCGTGGAGGTGACGGACTCCACCATTGATGCGGGCATCTATGCCGTTGGCACCAATGCTGCTACGTCGGATAACTACAATGTGAAGATCGTTCTCAAAGATTCCACCTTCAGCAGCAAGTATGGTTATCAGAACAATGACCAGGATGGTTGCACGGTGATGATCAACGTGCCTGGTACATTAGAGATGGATGGCTGCACGGTCCTCAGCAACCGCCAGGGCGTGTTCGTGCGCGGCGGTACTGCGACCATTAAAAACTCTTCGATCACGACGACCGGCACTTACACGGCAGGCGTGGGAAAATATCTTGACCGTGTCTGGTCGAGCGGCAACGAGGTGCCGATGGCGGCGCTCGTGGTCGGCAACCGTGTCAATGAGGGCGGTGCTTACGCCTACCCGGCTACCTGCACGGTGGAAAACACGACCATCATTTCGCAGGACGACGCTGTGCCTGCTATCTATACCTATGGCATGGACAATGATAGCCGCAAAGCCACGCTGACCATTGACGGCGAAAACACCAAGGTCCAGGGGACCATCAGCGTGAACGGCGCGGATGAGACAAGTAAGAACAATACGACCATTTCTGCCGGTTATTATACCGAGGAAGTCGCCGAAGCACAGCTTGCCGAGGGCAAGGCCTGCAACCTGCTGGATTCTCTGTATGAAGGTGTTTATGCCTATCAGGTTGGTGAAAAGAACGAAGATGTGGCGGATGTCCAGCTTGAAGTGGTGAAGCCCGATTCTGTCGCTGAAGAAATTGATGCGAGCGAGATCCCTGAAGTTGGTAGCATCGACAAGAGCGAACTGGCCAGCAATCTGAATACAGCGGCTAAGAATACTCAAATTACCGACGGCACCGCCCAGGTCGTGTCGAACGCTGTCTTGGTTGAAGCCAAGGTGGATGGGTATAAGGTCAACAGCACCGAAGTGAAAGAAATGGCGCTGGAAGCCCTTAAGGAAAAAGCTGATGACTCGGGTGCTACCCTCCCTGCTGACCCGGACGTTACCATCACTGTTAAACCGATTCTGAAGGTGGAGCCGCAGGCTCCTGTGGTTGAGAACGGCAACTATAAGAGCGTTCCTTTCGATATTGAACTGCTTTACCAAGTGACGGCCAGCGCCACTGCGTTTAATGGTCAAAACGTTGAGACAAACCTTCTGGATGAAAGTAGCCTTCCTGCCGTTACCAATCCGCCGGTTATGGATATTGAAATTAAGGATGTTCCCGTTGCAGCGCTGGGATATAAAGACGATGTGAATGCTAACGAGGTAGCAAAAACGCTGTTTGTGCGTCACGATCACGAAGGCAGCGTGTATTACTATCGTCCGATTGTGAATGTCTCGAATGCCAAGATTAGTGTGACTTTCACGAATGAGCATGGATTTAGCGTTTTTGCGCTGACGAATGATCCCCGCACGGTGGAAGTGAAGTATCCCACGAATATCGTTACGTATACTCCGACTGATATTGGAGCATCTCTCATGGGAGTTTCCCAGGCTAATTTTGAGGGCTGGACCTTCGCAGGTGTTGCTGGTGGTCCTTACAAAGTCATGGCCGAAGATCTGCTGACGGCACTGGCAAATGTTTATAAGGGTACTCCGATTGCAGCCACTGCTGTCTTTACCGAGAATCAGGCCGGTGGCAACTCCACCACCACCACGGAGAACACCTCCAGCAGCTCCAGCAGCTCCACCACTACGACGACACAGTCCGGCAGCAACATCACCTATTACACCTGCCCGGCCTGCGGCTACCACAACTGGACTGCAGGAACGGACGGCTACAAGTGTGATCACTGCGGCTATGTGGAGTCCGTGAAGCAGTTGTCCGGCTACGGCAATGTCAAGGGCGTCTACGAGCCCAAGACCTCTGCGGCTGCCGCTGCTGCCTCCGGCAATGCCGCCGCCACGTCTGCCATCCCGCAGACCAGCGATGAACTGCCGCTGGTCGGCCTGGTGGTCGTAGCCATTGCGGCTCTGCTGGGCCTGGGTGTCACGGTTGTGATGAAAAAGCGCAGCAACCGCTGAACCAGGTTCGCAGTAATCCCTTTATAACGTAAATATCCCCCGCACCATCCGGTGCGGGGGATATTTGTTGCAGGGAAAACTCAGCGCTCCGCCAGTGTGATGTAGGGCTGGGGCTTGCCCACGTATTTGTAGGCCGGGCGGATGATGCGGTTGGCAAACTCCACTTCCTCCACCCGGTGGGCGCACCAGCCCGGTACGCGGGCGATGGCGAACAGCGGCGTGTACAGGTCCTCGCTGATGCCCAGCATGCGGTAGATCAGCCCGCTGAACAGGTCCACGTTGGCGCAGACCTTTTTGGGGCCGTGCTTCTCCTCGGCAAAGATCTGGGGCGCCAGCCGCTCGATGCTGCACAGCATCTCGTATTCCTCGTCATAGCCCTTCTCGTAGGCCATGCGGCGGGCATGGTTTTTCAGGATCTGCGCCCGGGGGTCGCTGACGGTGTACACCGCATGCCCCATGCCGTAGATCAGGCCGCTGCCGTCCCCGGCCTCCCTGCGCAGGATCTTGCGCAGGAACTCCCGCACTTCGCCGTCGTCGCGGGGGTTTTCCACGTTCTGCAAAATGTAGTCCAGCTGGTGCATGACTTTCAGGTTGGCGCCGCCGTGTTTGGGGCCTTTCAGCGCGCCGATGGCCGCCGAGATGGCCGCGTAGGTATCGGTGCCCGAACTGGACAGCACGCGGCAGGTGAAGGTGGAACAGTTGCCGCCGCCATGGTCGGCGTGTACCAGCAGGCAGAGGTCCAGCAGGCGGGCTTCCTCATGGGTGAATTTCTGGTCGGCGCGGTAGGTGCTCAGAATATGCTCCGCCGTGCTCTGGCCTTCGGTGGGCAGGTGGAAGTACATGCTGGCGCGGTCATAGACCCGCCGCTTGATCTGGTAGGCGTTGACCATCATGGTGGGCAGCTCGGCGATCAGGTTGATGCTCTGCCGCAGGATGTTCGCAAGGCTCAGGTCCTCTGCGTGTTCGTCGTAGCTGTACATGGTCAGCACGCTGCGGGCCATTTTGTTCATCAGGTTGGGGGAGGGGGAGTTCAGGATCATGTCGTCGGCAAAGCCGCGGGGCAGTTCGCGGTGGCTTTCCAGCAGCTTGCAGAAACGGGCGTGCTGGTCCCGGTCGGGCAGTGAGCCGAACAGCAGCAGCCAGACCACCTCTTCAAACAGGAAACGGTCGTGGTTGTCGGCCTCGGCGGCCAGCGTGTCGATGTCGATGCCGCGGTACACCAGCCGCCCCGGAATGGGCACGATGGCGCCGTCCTCGGTGCGGTCATAGCCGATGACGCTGGACACGTTGGTGACGCCCGCCAGCACGCCGGTGCCGTCGGGGTTGCGCAGCCCCCGCTTGACCCCCAGCCGGTCGGCCAGCCGGGCGTCCAGGTGGGCGTTGTGCTCCAGGTATTCATGGCAGAGCAGTTCCATTTCCTCCGGCTCCAGCGCCGGTACGTCGGGGTAATACATCGGCAGGCTCCTTTCCCGTGGTCCGTCTGCATATTTATTCGCGCCTGCGGCGTGCGCCGCGGCACGGACAGCGGACTGGACAGTTCTATTTTAGAATATGTTTTGCCTCGCGTCAAGAAAAACTTAAAAAAGATGCGGGGAATCTTGGGATAACTTTATTTTGTTAAGGCGCGGCGGCGCAGAACGCCCTTGCATAAAAAACCGCGTTGACAACCCGGGGCAAAGCGGGTATAGTGTAGAATGAATGGACAGACGCACCCGGCCCCTGTCCGGCCGCGCCGCCGGACGGGATGCGCTGAATAAAAATAACATGATGGAGGGAAAACCATGAAACTCTGGCCACACGGTATGTATCTGGTGCACGGCAAGCCCCAGGAGGCCGCCCCGGCGGGGGTGAGCGAGGCGGAGGCCCGCCGCGGCACCATCGCCTGGGGCATCCTGGAAGCGCACAACACCAGCGGCGATATGGACGACCTGCGCATGAAGTTCGACTCGATGACCAGCCACGACATCACCTACGTGGGCATCATCCAGACGGCGCGGGCCTCCGGCATGGAGCGGTTCCCGCTGCCCTACGTCATGACCAACTGCCACAACAGCCTGTGCGCGGTGGGCGGCACCATCAACGAGGACGACCACCAGTTCGCCCTCTCGGCGGCGCACAAGTACGGCGGTATCTACGTGCCGCCGAACATGGCGGTCATCCACAGCTATAACCGGGAGATGATGGCCGGCTGCGGCCGCATGATCCTGGGGTCCGACTCCCACACCCGCTACGGCGCGCTGGGCACCATGGCGGTGGGCGAGGGCGGCGGCGAACTGGCCAAGCAGCTGGTGGGCCGCACCTACGATATGGCCCGCCCCGGCGTGGTGGCCGTCTACCTGACCGGCAAGCCGGGCCCCGGCGTGGGCCCTCACGACGTGGCCCTGGCGCTGGTGGGCGCCACCTACGCCAACGGCTATGTGAAGAACAAGATCATGGAGTTCATCGGCCCCGGCGTGGCGAACCTCTCGGCGGATTACCGCAACGGCATCGACGTCATGACGACCGAGACCACCTGCTGGTCCAGCATCTGGCAGACCGATGAAATCACCCGGGACTACTTCGAGGTCCACGGCCGGCCCGAAGCGTACAAGCCCCTGGCCCCGGCAGACGTGGCCTACTACGACGGCTGCATCGAACTGGATCTTTCCACGGTGGAGTGCATGATCGCCCTGCCCATGCACCCCAGCTACGCCTACCCCATCCGGGAACTGCAGGCCAACGCCCAAGACATCCTGCATGAGATCGAGACCCGCGCCAACGAGCAGCTGGGCGGCAAGGTGCGGATGGACCTGGTCAGCAAGGTGCAGCCCGACGGCCGCATCTATGTGGAACAGGGCGTCGTGGCGGGCTGTTCCGGCGGCACCTATGAGAATATCTGCGCGGTGGCCGAGATCCTGCGCGGCAAAAGCTGCGGCAACGGGGCGTTCAAGTTCAGCGTCTACCCCGACAGCATGCCCACCTACCTGGAACTGGTCAAGAACGGCGCAGTGGCGGACATCGTCACGGCGGGCGGCATCTTCCGCGAATGCTTCTGCGGCCCCTGTTTCGGCGCGGGCGACACCCCGGCCAACGGGGAGTTCAGCATCCGCCACACCACCCGCAACTTCCCCAACCGGGAGGGCTCCAAGCCCGGCGAAGGCCAGATCAGCGCCGTGGCCCTGATGGACGCCCGTTCCATCGCGGCTACCGCCGCCAACGGCGGCTACCTGACCGCCGCCAGCGAGGTCTGCGACCGGGAGCCCGCCGCCCCGGCCTACCACTTTGACCAGGGCGTGTACGAAAAGCGCGTTTACAACGGCTGGGGCCGCCCCGAGCCGGACTACCGGCTCAAGTTCGGCCCCAACATCAAGGACTGGCCCGAACAGCCCGCCCTCAGCGACGACCTGCTGGTGAAGATCGTCAGCTACATCACCGACCCGGTGACCACCACCGACGAACTGATCCCCTCGGGCGAGACTTCCTCCTTCCGCTCCAACCCCCTGCGTCTGGCGGAGTTCACCCTCTCCCGCAAGGACCCGGCCTATGTGCCCGCCGCCAAAGCCGTGCAGGCGCTGGACGCCGCCCGCCGCGGCGGCGAACTGCCCGCCGAGGTGGCCGCGGTCTACGCCGCGCTGGGCAAGCTGGGCTACGCCGTTGACCCGGCGGCCACCAACATCGGCTCGGCCATTTTCGCCAACAAGCCCGGCGACGGCTCGGCGCGCGAGCAGGCCGCCAGCTGCCAGCGGGTGCTGGGCGGCGCGGCCAACTTCGCCTGCGAGTACGCCACCAAGCGCTACCGCTCCAACTGCATCAACTGGGGCATGCTGCCCTTCCTGCTGGACACGCCCAACGTGCTGGACAACGGCGACTATGTGTTCCTGCCCGGCGTGCGGGCGGCGCTGCTGAACGCGGCGGAAAACATCGAGGCCGTGGCGGTCAAGCCTGACGGCGGCATCGTGCGCTTCACGGTGCGCCTGGGCGACATGACCGGCGCCGAGCGCCAGATCCTGGCGGACGGCTGCCTGATCAACTACTACAAGAATCACTGAAAAACAGGGCCGGGCGGCTGCACACGCAGCCGCCCGGTTTTTGCCGGAACGGCAAAAAAACAGGCGTCCGGCTCGTTGTAAAGGATAGAGCGTCCCGCCGCCGCAAAAAGTGTCCGGCAGGGCATGAAACCTGCCTGACGGTGGCATATTGTTAGGGGATATGCTATAATATCCGTATACCCGCCCCGGCGCTGCCCGGGCGGTCTGAACCCAAGGAGGATCTCTTTTGAAAAAATGGCTTGCGCGCCCTCCCAGGACCAGCGGCGACTATCTCTGCCTGGCGCTGGGGGCGGCGGTGATCTTCGGCCTTGCCTGGCAGCTTCCGGCGCTGCTGCAGGGGGCCGGTACGGTCCTGGAAATCCTGAGCCCCTTTGCCTGGGGCGTGGTGCTGGCCTATGTGCTGGACATCCCCACCCGGCTGTTCGCGCAGAAACTGTTCGGCGGCAAGCGGGTGCTGGCCATCGTGCTCAGTTATATCCTGATGTTCGGCGTCATTGCCCTGCTGCTGGCGCTGGTGGTGCCGCAGCTGATCGCCAGCGTCCAGTCCTTCATCGCCAGCCTGGGCGCCTATGAGGCCGCCATCCAGGACGGCCTGATCTGGGTGCGGGAAACCTTCGGCCTGGAGACCGAGACCTTGGAACTCTATGTCCAGCAGGCGACCGTGCAGCTGCAGCAGTGGTTTGCCTCCGTCTCCGGCGCGGCGGCGCAGGCGGCGGCCGATGTGGCCGCAGGCGCGGCGGCCGGCGTGGCCGGCGCAGCGGTGGACGGCTTCGTCACGCTGGCGGTCAGCATCTATCTGCTCAGCAGCAAGGAACTGCTGCTCCACGCGGCCCGCACCTGCCTGCGCGCCGCCCTGCCCCCGCAGAAGGTGGGCGGCCTGTTTTCGGTGTGCACCATGGCCAACCGCACCTTCAGCGGCTACATCGGCGGCCAGCTGGTGGATGCTTTGCTGGTCGGGGTGGAGACCTTCCTTCTCATGTCGCTGTTCCGGCTGGACTACGCCCCCCTCATCGCGGTGCTGGTGGGGGTGACCAACATCATCCCGCTGCTGGGGCCCTTCATCGGGGCGGCGCCCGGGGCGCTGATCCTGCTGCTGGAATCCCCGCTGCAGGCGCTGGAATTCGTCATCATCATCCTGGTGGTGCAGCAGGTGGACGGCAACTTTATTGCGCCCCGCATCCTGGGCGGCGCTACCGGCATGCCGGGGCTGGGGGTGCTGCTGGCCATCATCGTGGGCGGCAACCTGTTCGGCGTGCCGGGCATGGTGGTGGGTGTGCCCACGCTGGCCGTGCTGGTCACCCTGCTCAAGCAGGCGGTGGGCGCCGGACTGGCGGCCCGGGGGATCGACGAGGACGGCCGCCCGCTGCAGCCGCCCCCCGACCCGAAAAATTAACAACTTTTGTCTTGCGGCCGCCCCGGCGGCCGCTTACAATAGAAGGAGCGAGGAAACAGGGGACGAGCTAAAACGAAGAAAGGGATACTGCAACGTTGCGAGGAAGGTATTATCTGAACAAACGCCCGGATACCATGTGGGAATGGCTCTGCCTGCTGTTTGCAGGCGTGGCCTTCTACCTGATCCTGAGCAATCTGGGCACAGTGCTGGGCGGGGCGGGCCGGCTGCTGCGCATTTTGTCGCCCTTTGCGGGCGGCGCGCTCATCGCCTATGTGCTCAACCCTATGGTGGAAGGGTTCCAGTACCGTCTGCTGCGGGGGGAGCCGCGCTGGCGCTGGGCGGCGATCCTGCTGAGCTACCTGACGGCGATCCTGCTGGTGGCGCTGCTGGGCTGGCTGGTGGTGCCGCAGCTGGTCAAAAGCGCCGTCACCCTCTTCACCAACCTGCCGGGGTATGTGGCCGGCATGCAGCAGACGCTGTACTATCTGCAGGAGAACTATCACCTGCCTGTGCAGAGCTTTGTAAATCTTCTGGAGGACTCTGAAGCCCTGATGCGGGAAGTGTACAACATGGCCAGCAGCGCGGTCCCCCAGATCGTCGGCGCGCTGGGGAACGCAGCCTCCAACTTTGTGGCGGTGTTCACGGCGGTGGCCTCCAGCATCTACATGCTTTCCGGCAAGCAGAAGCTGCTCCGCCAGCTGCGCACGATGGCCCACGCCTTCCTGCCGCCGCGCGCGGCGCGCCGGGTGCTGCGCATCTGCCACTATGCCAACGAAAACTTCACCGCCTTCTTCATCGGCAAGATCATCGACTCCGCCATCATCGGGGTGCTCACCTTCACCCTGATGTCCTTCCTGCGGCTGGACTTCGCGCTGCTGGTCAGCGTGTTCGTGGGGGTGGCCAACATCATCCCGGTGTTCGGGCCCTTCATCGGCGCGATCCCCAGCCTGTTCATCCTGCTGCTGGTGGACCCGCTGCAGGCGCTGGTCTTTGCCGTGCTGGTGGTGGTCATCCAGCAGCTGGACAGCAACCTCATCAGCCCCAAGGTGCTGGGGCAGTCGGTGGGCATCTCGCCGCTGTGGGTGCTGTTCGCCATCGTGGTGGGCGGCGGCCTCTTCGGCGTGCCGGGTATGATCGTGGGCGTGCCGCTGTTTGCCACCCTCTACGGCGTGGCGCAGGAAGCGGTGGCCGCCCTGCTGCGCCGCCGCGGCATCGACGCCGAGGGCCGCCCTGCCGGCGGAACCGGGGCGGACGCCCCGGACCCGGCGGAGGAGGAAACGCAGGAGGAACGGGAACCCGCCGCCGTGCCATGATACAGGCAGAAAAACATGATACAGGCAGAAAAAGCCGCCGCAGCGGGATGCTGCGGCGGCTTTGCCATGGGATGTTATTTCAGGAAGCCGTTGACGATCTGGTCCTCGGCTTCTTTTTCGGTCAGGCCCAGGGTCATCAGCTTGATGAGCTGTTCGCCCGCGATCTTGCCGATGGCGGCCTCGTGGATCAGGCTGGCGTCCACGCTGTTGGCGGTCAGGGCGGGGCTGGCAATGACCGAGGCGTTGTCCATGATGATGGCGTCGCACTCGGAGTGGCCCGCGCAGGCACAGTTGCCGTTGATGTGGCTGACGAATTCCTGGCGGCTCACATCCTTGGCCACGCTGCGGGACACCACGTTGGCCGAGCAGCCCTCGCCGTTGAGGTCCACGTCAAAGTCGGTGACGGCGTGCTGGTCGCCGGTGGTCATGATCTTTTCGCGGATCACCAGGCTGGCGCCCGCGGCCAGGTCGCCGCTGGTCTTGCGGATGGTGTCGTCCACACCGGCGATCTGGGTGGTCTCCATCTCCATCTGGGCGCCCTCGGCCAGATGGACGATGGTGGTGGGGTTCATGATCTGTTTGCCGCGGCCGTCGCCCTCGCCGTAGTGCTTCTCCACATAGCGCAGCCTGGCGTTCTTTGCCAGGTAGAAGGTGTGGATGCCGTCGTGCTGGGCGTTGCCGCCGCCGCAGTTGTGGATGCCGCACCCGGCAATGATGGTCACGTCGGCTCCTTCGCCGATGTGGAAGTCGTTGTACACCAGGTCCTTGAGGCCGGTCTGGCTCAAAATCACCGGGATGTGCACGCTCTCATTCTTGGTGAAGGGGCGGATGTAGATGTCGATGCCCGGTTTGTCGGTCTTGGTCACAATGTCGATGTTGGCGGTGGTATTGCGTCCCGCCAGCTCACCGTTGGCCCGGATGTTGTAGGCGCCCACCGGCAGGCTGTCCAGTTCGGCGACCTCTTTCAGCAAATTTTTCTCAATTACGTCCAGCATCAGCTGCGCACCCCCTCCACTTTATCGGTCAGAACGCTGCAGGCCGGGCTGCTGGCGTCGGCGCTGCCCAGCAGGGCGGGCAGGATCTCGGCGCGGGAGCCGGCTTTCTGGATGCGGCCGTCCTTGATGACGACGATGCGGTCGGCGATGTTCAGGATGCGTTCCTGATGGCTGATGATCAGGATGCTGCCCCGGGTCTGTTCGTACATCTTCTCAAAAACGCGGATCAGGTTCTGGAAGCTCCACAGGTCGATGCCCGCTTCCGGCTCGTCGAAGATCGAGAGCTTGGTGCCGCGGGCCAGCACCATGGCGATCTCGATGCGCTTGAGCTCGCCGCCCGAGAGGCTGTCGTTGAGTTCCCGGTCAATATAGTCCCGGGCGCACAGGCCCACTTCGCTCAGGTAGTTGCAGGCTTCGGTGACGCTGGTGTTCTTGCCCGCGGCCAGGCTCAGCAGGTCCTTGACCCGCAGGCCCTTGAAGCGCACCGGCTGCTGGAAGGCGTAACTCAGCCCCAGGTTGGCGCGCTCGGTGATGCTCAGGTGGGTGATGTCCACCCCGTCCAGCAGGATCTGGCCGCTGGTGGGCTGGTAGATGCCGGCGATGACTTTGGCCAGGGTGGATTTGCCGCCGCCGTTGGGGCCGGTGATGGCCACGAAACGCTCCTGCACGGTCAGGCTCACATCGTGCAGGATCTCTTTGTTGTCGTCGGTCTCATAGCCGACGTTGCGCAGTTCTAGCATGGTGAAGATGCTCCTTGTGTATGGCGGCGCGGCGCGGGGCGGGGCGCCGCCTTGTAAAAATGCCGGTATGGAAAGGATTGTCCTGTCCTACCGAAATAATACTATACCATGAACAGGGGCAAAGTACAAGAGGTAATCCTATGAAAATGGTAGATTTTGAAAAAAGTACACACGCCGCGCCCGGAAGTCTTGACACCGCCGCCGAATGGTGCTATGCTGAAAAAGTTAAAAGCGTGGAACGGGAAAAGTACCGCCCAAGATCCGCACAGAGAGCCCGGTATATGGTGTGAGCCGGGACGGGGACGGGACGCGAAAGAACACCCGGGAGTTGCAAACTGAACCCCCGCAAGGGCAGTAGGGGCGCCGCAGGCCGTGCGTTACAGCGGCAGCGTTTCAAAGGTGAACGTGTACGGAAAAGTGACCGTACGCCGGGTTTCCGGCTGCGGTAAGATAGGTGGCACCGCGGGTCCAGACAGCGATTCGTCCTATGGAAAGGCGAATGGGCTGTCTTTTTTTCTTGCCATTCGGGGAAAATGGCCGTAAGAAATGGAAGGAGCGTCACCAACATGTGCTGTATCATGGGCTATGCCGGGCATGACCTGCCCGCCGAAACTTTCACCAAATATCTGCTGCGCACCGCCTCCCGCGGGCCGGACGACCACCGCGTCTGCAGGACGGAGTTCGGCCTGCTGGGCTTCGGGCGGCTGGCCATCATGGGCCTGACCGAAGCGGGGATGCAGCCGTTCTTCCGGGGGCAGGACTGCGTGGCCTGCAACGGCGAGCTGTACGGGTTCCGCCCCCTCAAACGGCAGCTGGAGGCCGAGGGCTGCATCTTCCAGTCGGACTCCGACTGCGAGATCCTGCTGCCCCTGTACGATCGGTACGGGCTGGACATGTTCCAACACCTGGACGCCGAGTTCGCCATGATCCTCTACGACAGCCGCAAAAAACTGCTCATCGCCGCCCGGGACCCCATCGGCATCCGGCCGCTGTTCTACGGCTACAGCGCCTCCGGGGCCATCGCCTTCGCGTCGGAGGCCAAAAACCTGGTGGGGCTGGTAAAGAAGATCTACCCCTTCCCCATCGGCAGCTACTACTGCAACGGGCAGTTCGTGCGCTACTGCGACATTGCCGACACCCCCGCCTACTGCCAGGACGATATGGACACCATCCTGCGCAACATCCGGGAAAAGCTGGTGGCCGGGGTGGAAAAGCGGCTGGACGCCGACGCCCCGGTGGGGTTCCTGCTCTCCGGCGGGCTGGATTCCAGCCTGGTCTGCGCCATCGCGGCCAAAAAGCTGGGCAAACCCATCCGCACCTTCGCCATCGGCATGGACGTGGACGCCATCGACCTCAAATACGCCCGTCAGGCGGCGGACTACCTCCACGCCGACCACACCGAGGTCATCATCAGCCGGGACGACGTGGTGGCGGCGTTGGAGCCGGTGGTGGCCGCCCTGGGCACCTGGGACATCACCACCATCCGCGCGTCCATCGGCATGTATCTGGTCTGCCGGTATATCCACGAGCACACCGACGTCCGGGTGCTGCTCACCGGCGAGATCTCCGACGAACTGTTCGGCTACAAGTACACCGACTTCGCCCCCGGCGCCGCGGCCTTCCAGGCCGAGAGCCAGAAGCGCATCCGGGAACTGTATATGTACGACGTGCTGCGGGCCGACCGCTGCATCAGCGTCCACAGCCTGGAAGCCCGGGTGCCTTTCGGGGATCTGGATTTCGTGCGGTACGTCATGGCCATCGACCCGGCGAAAAAGCTGAACACCTACGGCAAGGGCAAGTACCTGCTGCGCAAGGCGTTCGAGGGGGACTGGCTGCCCGACGCCATCCTCTGGCGGGAGAAGGCGGCTTTCAGCGACGCGGTGGGCCATTCCATGGTGGACGACCTGAAAGAATACGCAGAAAGCCTTTACACCGACGGGGAATTTGCCGCCCGCGCCGCGCAGTACGGGTACTCCCGCCCCTTTACCAAGGAGAGCCTGCTCTACCGGGAACTGTTCGAGAAATACTACCCCGGCCAGGCAGAAATGATCGCGGATTACTGGATGCCCAACCGCGCCTGGCCCGGCTGCGACGTGGACGACCCCAGCGCCCGGGTGCTGGCCAACTACGGCGCCAGCGGCCGCTGACCGCGCCGCTTTTTGGCGAAAGGGCTTGTAATCTGCGGCCCGCGGGGCTATAATGGGAATACAAGCAAAATCGCAGAGTAGGGAACCGCGCGTGGGGCGTCTGCCCCGAAGTGCCTGACCAACGGGGAGTTGTGGCAGGACGAAGCGACCGTCATGGTCCGCGGTGCGGCGCCCGCATCCCGCTGCTGCATGACGGTGTGCAACGGCGGGTATGGCGTGTGAGCCATGCCCGCTTTCGTCTCCTCCATTGTGCAGCAAACTGCACAATGAGGAGGAGTTTGTTTATGAGGGAACCCCTGTCCGTTTTTTCTGCCGCCTACTGGCGCGCCGCCCGGGCGGAATTCCGCAACGTCCGGGTGCTGGCGCTGTCCGGCCTGGTCTGCGCCATGGCCATCGTGCTGGAAAGCATGCCCATCTACCTGCTGGGGCCCAGCCTCAAGATCTATTTCAGCTACCTGGCGGTGTCGTTGGGGTGCATGTGCTACGGCCCGCTGGTAGGCATGGCCGTGGGCGGCGTCATCGACTCGGTGGGCTTCCTGCTGGCCGGGTACGGGGAGCCGTACTTCCCCGGGTACCTGATCACCGCCATACTGTCGGGGCTGATCTACGGCGTCATGCTCTACCGCCGCAAGCCCACGGTGCCGCGGCTGCTGGTCACCCGGCTCATCATCAACTACGGCAGCAACGTGCTGCTGGGCAGCGTGTGGAAGGCCATGCTCTACGGCAAGGGGTACCTGTACTACGTCAGCACCGGCCTTGTCAAAAACACCGTGCTGCTGCCGCTGGAAGTGTTCCTCACCTGGATGGTGCTGCGCGCCGCCCTCAGCTACGGGCTGGACCGCAAGTATATCCATAACGCCGTCCGGCGCTGAATAAAATGCAAGCACCCCCGCGCCCATCCGGGCGCGGGGGTGCTGTTGTGAGAACGAAAAATCAGAGGGCCGGGGCGGCGGGGGCCTGCGGGGCGGCGCTCTCGGCGGTGGAGGATTCGACGGCGGCCGGGGCGGGGAACATCCGGCTGAACTGCTGTTCCACCTGCTCGTTGATGTACTCCTCGCCGGGGTAGGCGCCGTCGTTGTCGTTCCCGAACTGCTCAATGATCCGTTCCCGCAGTTCGGCCTTCACGGCGTTGTCCCGGTCGGCCTGGGTGTCGTAGACGTCGCCCTCAAACTGGTACTGGGACTGTACCCGCTGGGCCAGCTGGCCGGCGGTCAGCCCTTCGGCAAAGCTGGGAAGAAAATCCAGCGCATAGCCGTTGCCGGTGCCGTCATCGGCGGCGTAGCTGCTGAAAGAGTAATTCGTCACCGGCACGTCCGCCTGTTCCAGCAGCCGGGTGATGTTCCAGGCGTCCTCGGCAAAAGCCTGGGCGGTGGTGTAGCCGTTCTGGGGCAGCACCACGTGCAGGTAGACCTCGTCGCCATCCTGCAGGGTGTAGCCGCCGCTTTGCATATGCTGGAAGTAGACGTTGGCATACAGGTTGGTCACTTTGGCTTTCAGGTCGGTATCGGCGTTCAGCGCCCGGTAGGCCTGGTCCTGGATCTGGCTCGTGTAACGGCCCTGGGCGTAGCTGCGCTCGGGCCCGGCCACGCTCCACAGGTAGGGCAGCACCGACGCGCCGCCAACGATGCAGAGGATAAAGGCGCAGCCGATGACGCTGAGCCAGTCGAATTTGACTTTGATGTCGGGCCGGGCGGAGTAGACCAGCAGCTCCACGCCCAGTACGATGAGGATGGCCGGGGCAAAGCGGACCAGGCCGATCAGGTCGAACCGGGGCACGAACTGCTGCACCAGCAGCAGGACGCCGGCCAGGATCAGCAGCAGGGCGAAGGCCACCCGGCCCACCCGGCGGACTTTTTTCGGCGCGGCCGGGGTCTCCGGCGCGGGGGAAGCGGTTTTGTTCTCATCCATTTTTTGTACCTCGTGTGTTTCTCGTCCTTTCTTTACTTCGGGTACAGCAGGCCAGATCCCCGGCACCGTTCTGTTCTACTGCCGGACGGCATCCGCTGCGTCACTCGGCCTTGCCATACATACAGTATGGCTGCGGTCTCCCTCCTGGCGGCTGCGTCCGGCAGCGAACATTCCAGCACCGTTGCCTGGTCCGCTGCACCCTGGAAAGGACCAAAGAAATTCCGGCTGAAATCGCATATTCATGCGGTTTTGAAGAAAAGCTCTTTGTCCGCTTTCGTCAAGAAAGCGGGAATTTGCAGTTTACTGCGGGCCGTCGCTGCCGGGGAAGGGCGGCACATCGCTGCTGTCGCTGCGCTTGGGGTGCAGCCCCAGCAGCCAGATGCCCGCGGCAATGAGCGCCACCGCAATGACCATGGTGGGGATGGCGCTGACGACCTGCCAGGCCAGATCATAGTTCAGCATTGCCAGCAGGTTGTAGAGCAGGGGTTCCAGAAGCATATCGTACAGCGCCCAGATGCCCAGCGCGATCAGCCCCCAGCCCAGCAGGCGGTTGTGCTTGGGGACCATCCGTTTCAAATCCTCCCAGTCGCCCAGAAGCAGCAGGGAATCGGGTTTGGGGTCCCCGGCGGCCAGGTGGCGGATCAGGTCGTAGGTGTCGAAGAAGCTGAACATCCAGACGATGAACATGGTGACGACCAGCGGCCCGGCCAGCGCGCCCAGCATGAAGGAGGCGCAGAACAGCGTGATGAGCGAAAGCCCGCGCTGCATGTAGCCGTAGTACATCTGCCCGGCGCCGGGGATACAGGCGAAAATGAAGGTCAGTAAAGCGTTCTTTTTCATGGTCTCAATCTCCCTTGGCGGGCTGCCCGCCGTCATCTTTGTGTTGCAGTTGGGCCAGGCCGTTCCCGGCGGCCTGGGTGAACTGGTCGAAGGCGTCGCCCAGGCCGGCATAGAAGTCGCCGACAGTGGCGTTGACCCACTGGCCGAAGCTGGCCCGCGGCTCGGCGGGCTGGATGGCGCGCTGCGCCGCGCGCTGGCTGCCGCCCATCGAAACGAAGCCCCACAGCATGAAGCAGAGCACCACGGCGGCTGCCGCCGATACATAACGGTTGGTCATGATGCGGAACCGCCGCAGCCGCATCAGGTTCTGCACCTGGGGGATCAGGTCGCGCATGGGCTGCTGCAGGCAGGCGGGCGCGGCGTCGATCAGTTCGGTGTAGCGCAGCAGGCAGTAGTCGCAGAAACTCAGGTGTTCGGCCGCCTCCAGCGCGCCCAGGTCGTCCAGCGTGCCGTCCTTCAGGGCGTACAGGCCGTCGTCGGTCAGGTGGCCGTCGGCATCAAAGAGGTCGTTGTTGTCAAAATACAGGCTCATTCCTTCAGCCTCCTTTCGCTGATCTGGCGGCGCAGCAGCAGTTTGGCGCGCCACAGCTGGTTGTTCACGGTGGTCTGGGGGCGGCCGGTCAGGGCCGCGATCTCGGCGGTGTCTTTGTGCTGCAAAAAGTACAGCACCGCGATCTTGCCGTAGGGTTCCCGCAGGCCGCGGATCAGATCCTCCAGTTCCTCGGCCCCGGCCCGGGTGGCAAGCTGTTCCGCCGGGTCGGCCGCGTCGCCCGGCGGGGCGCCGCGGGGCTCCGGCAAGGCGTCGTCACCCGGGGCTTCCACCCGGCGCACCCAGGCGCTTTTCAGGTGGTCCTTGCATTTGTTGGCCGCCACACGCACCAGCCAGGCTTTGTAGTACTGCGGTTCGCAGCGGTCTATGGCCGAAAAGGCAGCCAGGAAGGTGTCCTGCGTCAGATCCTCTGCCGTGTGGGGGTCATGCACGAACTGCAGGCAGACGGTATAGATCAGCCGCTGATATTGCTGCATCAGGCCCGTAAATTCTTCATTGCTCAGCCCCCACACCTCCCTTGCTTTGTCTTTCTGTTTATTATAACGATTCCCCCGCGCCGTTTTTTGCAGCGCGGGGGAGATTTTTTTGCCAATATTGCAGATATTGCAAATATTCTTTCTTTGCAAAGAAAGAATCAAAGAAACCCCAAAGAAAATCGCATATCCATGCGATTTTGGTAGAGCAGAAATTTTAAAATCGTCGCGGCCGGCGGACATGTGCCGACGGCTGCGACACCGCCAGGGAAATTTTGCTCAAAATTGTGTGCGAGGAGCCTGCGACGAGTGCGCGATTTTGGGCAAAATTTTGTCGAAGGGGATTCCAAAGAGGGGAAACAGGAGCGTTAGGCGTCAGCCGTGCGCGACTGTTGCCCCTTTTGAAGCGTTGAGGGTGAGCGTCACCGGGCAGTGGTCGCTGCCCATAATGTCCATGCAGATGTCCGCCTCCCGGATGCGGGGCGCCAGCCGGTCGCTGACCAGGAAATAGTCGATGCGCCATCCCGCGTTGCGCTCCCGGGCGCGGAAGCGCATGCTCCACCAGCTGTACATGCCGGTGGCGTCGGGGTGCAGGTGGCGGAAACTGTCGGTGAAACCGGCGGCCAGCAGTTCGTCCAGCTTGCCGCGCTCCTGGTCGCTGAAGCCTGCCGCGCCGCGGTTGGGGCCGGGGTTTTTCAGGTCGATGTCCTCATGGGCCACGTTGAGGTCGCCGCAGAGGATCACCGGCTTTTCGGCGTCCAGCTTTTGCAGGTAGGCGCGCAGGTCGTCCTCCCACTGCATCCGGTAGTCGATGCGGGCCAGCTCGTTCTGGGAGTTGGGCACATAGAGGTTCACCAGGTAAAAGTCCGGGTATTCCAGCGTGATGGCCCGGCCCTCGTGGTTGTGCAGGTCCTGTTCCAGCCCGTACCGCACCGACAGCGCCGGGGTTTTGGCCCAGACGGCCGTGCCCGAATAGCCCTTTTTGTCGGCGCTGTAGATGTATTCGGTGTAGCCTTCGGGGGCAAAATCCGCCTGCCCGGGCTGCATCTTGGTCTCCTGGATGCAGAAAAAGTCGGCATCCAGGGCGGCGAATACCTCGGCAAAGCCTTTTTTCAGGCAGGCCCGCAGCCCGTTGACGTTCCAACTTACAAATTTCATAACATAAACTCCTTGGTAGAATTTTAAACCATACCGGGGAAAATTTTCAAATCGTCCCCGGCGGCGGACATGCGCCGACGGCGGGGACACATACAGGGAAATTTCGCCCAAAATTGTGTGCGAGGCCGAAGGCTGAGTGCGCGGTTTTGGGCTAAATTTTGTCGAAGGGGAATCCAAAGGGGGAAATACGCACGTTAGGCACTGCCGTGCGTGCGTGTTTCCCTCTTTGAGGATAGGGCGTGCCGCTTCCAGGCGCCGCCGGCAAAGCGGGCCACAAAGCAGATCGTGCGGCATACCCAGTCCAGCACCATGGCCCACCAGACGCCGACCGCGCCCCAGCCCAGCTGGACGCAGAGCACCTGGCTGAACGCCAACCGCCACACCAGCATGGACAGGATGGATACCACCATCGTAAAGCGCACGTCGTTGGCGGCCCGCAGGGCGTTGGGCAGCACGAAGGCCAGCGGCCAGATCAGGATGGAAACGCCCGCGTGGATCCACACCAGCTGCGCCGAGAGGGCGTGGGTCTCCGCCGAGAGGGTGTACAGCCCCAGCAGCGGGTCCAGCAACAGCAGCACCAGGGCGTTGGTCAGCCCCTGGGCGATGTAGTCCCACCGCAGCAGCTTTTTGGTGTAGAGGATGGTCTGGTCAAAGTCCTGGGCGCCGACGCAGCGGCCGACGACGGTGATCATGCCCAGGCCCATGGCGTTGCCGATGATGCAGCCCACGCCGTCCAGGTTGTTGGCTACGGCGTTGGCCGAGATGTGTACGGTGCCGAACAGCGAGATCATGCTCACCACCAGCACCCGGCCCAGCTGGAACAGGCTGTTTTCACAGGCGGACGGCACGCCGATGGCCAGGATGCGCCGCACCGTGCCGCCCTGCAGGCGGGTGACCGAGCGGGGCGTGATGCGCAGCAGGTAGTCGGGCCGGGACGCCAGCGAAAGGATGATGACGGCCCCCACTGTGCGGGAAACCAGGGTGGGCACCGCCACGCCGGCCACACCCATGTGCAGCCCGTAGACGCACAGGGCGTTGCCGCAGAAATTGATGATGTTCACCAGGAAGGAGACCTTCATGGATACGGCGCTGTTGCCGGTGGAGCGGAAGATGGCCGCCCCGGCGTTGTAGAGCGCCAGGAAAGGGAAGGAGAGGGCGGTGATCGTAAAGTAGGTCAGCGCGGCTTCCATCACGTCGTCCTCGATGGTGCCGAAAAACAGCCGCAGCTGGGCCGTGCGGGTCAGCAGGCAGAACACCGCTACCGCCGTGCCCAGAATGGCGCTCAGGGCTACCAGCTGCCCGGCGCTGCGGGCGGCGTCCCCGGGCTTTTTGGCGCCCAGGTACTGGCTGGTCACCACGGCACCGCCGGTGGCCAGTGCGCCGAAGATCGTGATGATGAGCTGGTTGATCATGTCCACCAGCGATACGCCGGAGATGGCGGCCTCCCCCGCGGAGGAGACCATCATGGTGTCGGCCATGCCCACCAGCACTTCCAGCGCCTGCTCGATGACGAGCGGCCACAGCAGGGTCAGAAGCTGGTGGTTGGTGAAAAGCGGCGCGGTCTTTTGTTGCTGCATGGCAGCATCCCCTCTTTTGTTCTGATGTTTGCTCTTCTTTATCTTGCAAGAAAAGAAGCAAAAGAACGTTCCGTAGGAGTTTCCGGGCATTGCCGGCGGAAACAGCTGCTTTCCCGCAGCCAGTATAGCACAAACCGACCGGCCGTGCAATGACAGAACGTTACAAAAAGCCCCCGCCCTGGTGAACCGAACCAGTAAAAACGGACAATAGACAAAACGCCCCCTGTGTAGGACAATAAACCTATACAGGGGGTGTTCGTATGTCACGAAGGAAATACACACATATACAGGCATTGGAACAGGAAATTCTGA
>DXBF01000024.1 GCA_019116705.1 Candidatus Gemmiger avistercoris | reverse complement strand
TGGAACTCGTCCATCTCGCGGCTGACGGCGCGGCCCACCCGGGTCAGCAGTTCGGGGTCCCAGCTCTGGGCCAGCGCGGTGCCCACCGGGAAGGCCGTGCAGAACTGGTAGTAGGTGTCGGCGCCCTCGTGGCGGGGCGGCGCTTCCAAAAAGCCGTTCTCCAGCGAGCCCAGCACCCCGGCGCCGTAGACCTCGCCGGTGGCGCGGTCCGCCTGGTAGCACTGGCGCAGCCGCAGCCCGGCGGGGCCGTCCGCCATGATCAGGCTGGGGATCTGGCGGCTGGCCTCCAGCGCTTCGGAGGTCTCCCCGGCGGAACCGGGCACCCGGATCCCCGCCGAGCCCAGCGTGCTGGCGCCCGCCGTGATGTTGCCGTACAGAAGCGGCACCAGGCTGTCCACCCCGCCCTCCGCCAGCGGCGGGGTGGCGGGGACGGGCGCCGGCGGCGCCACGGGCACAAACTTGTACACCGGCAGGTCATATTCGGCCTTTTGCCGCCACAGGTCGGCTTCCCAGCTCCCCGCGCCCGGGGCGGCGCCCAGCTCCTCGATGGGGTGCTGCGGCGGGCAGATCGGGTGGGTGCGCTCCAGCGTCACCGCCTCGTCTACCTCAAGCAGGGCGCACAGGGCCAGCGCGTCGCTGCTGTTGCCCACCCAGACGCCGTACAGCCCGGCATCCACCACCCAGGCGTCCTGTTCCGGGTGGAAGGACGCCAGCTGCTTTTGCGGGATCTCGATGGTCAGGGTCTGGGCTTCGCCGGGGGCCAGCGGCCGGGTCTTGGCAAAGCCGGCCAGCCGCCGCCGTTCCCGCGGCAGTTCCCTCTGCGGGGCGCTGAGGTAGACCTGCGCAACCTCCCGCCCGGCAAAGCGGGCGCCAGTGTTGGCAACCTCGACCTGCACGGCCAGGCGGCCCGGCTGGACATCCAGCCCGGCGGCGCGCAGCGCAAAGGTTGTGTAGGACAGCCCATACCCGAAGGCGAACAGCGGCCGGACGCCGAAGCTGTCAAAGTAGCGATAGCCCACATAGATGCCATCGCGATAGGTATCCTGGCTGACATCGCCGTTCAGGCAGCCGAAGTCGCGCGCGCAGGGGATGTCATCATACCGGCGGGCCCAGGTGGCGGTCAGCTTGCCCTCCGGCGTGGCGCGGCCCAGCAGCACATCGGCCACGGCCTGCCCGCCCTGCTGCCCCAGCTGAGACAGCTGCAAAATGGCGTCCAGGTGCTGCATGCCGTCCAGCAGGCCGGTGAGTTCCACCGGGCCGCCGGCGTTGAGGAGCAGCACGACCGGCAGCCCGCTTTCGTCCAGCGCGCGCAGGTCGGCCCGCTCGGCGTCGCTGAGGTAGTAGTCGCCCGGCTCCAGCCGGCGGTCCTTGCCCTCGCCGGCGATGCGGCTGATGACATAGAGCGCTGCCCGGGCCCCCTCCAGGTCCTGCGGCCGGATGGCGCGGCCCTGGGGCAGGGCAAAGGGATGGGCCGCGTAGGCGTCAAAGGGGTTGTCCACCAGTTTGGCGGCGGCCAGCACCTGGTCCCGCCAGGATTCCCGGGCACGGGTGTAACGGGCCTCATAGTCGTTCAGCCAGTCCTCGCTGGTCAGCGGGACCCCGGCCTCCTGGAGACCCTGCCAGATCGAGACGCTGGCCCGGTTGTTCACGTCGCCGGAACCGGTGCCGCCCTTGATGGTATACCCGGCGCCGGCACCGAAGAGGGCCACCGGTTTGTCGGGGGCCAGGGGAAGCACGCCGTCGTTGCGCAGCAGGACGATGCCCGCGGCGGCTGCCTTGCGGGCCAGGGCGGCGTGGCGTTTTTCCCGGGGGGAGGGGGCAGACTGGCGGCTGCCGCTGTAGCTGTGTGCAGATTGCATAAGATGGTTCCTCTCGAAATGATGGATAGCACGCGGAAAACCGCCATAGCAGCGTACTATGACGGTCTTCCGCACAACAGGAGAAAAAAGGAGAAAGCAGTTTATTCCTTGACACCGCCCAGCGTGATGCCGGCGATGATGTACTTGGACAGCAGCAGGTAGACGATGATGATCGGCACGATGGCCACTGTGATCATCATGTAGATCTTGCCCATGTCAAAGTTCATATAGTCGGCGCCGCGCAGCGTGGCGATGAGGATGGGCACAGTCATCTTGTCCTTGGACTGGATGATCAAGGCGGGAACGAAGTAGTTGTTCCAGGAACCCACAAAGGTGAAGATGGCCTGCACCGCCACGGCGGGCTTCATGATGGGCAGCACGATGCGGTTGAAGGTCATGAACTCACCGGAACCGTCGATGCGGGCGGCCTCCACCAGGGACAGCGGCAGCGAGGACTCCAGGTAGCTGTACATGAAGTAGAACACCGCCGGGGACGCGATGGAAGGGATGATCAGGGGCAGCAGCGAGTCATACAGACCGATGTTGGTCATCAACCGCAGGAAGCCCATGGCGGTGACCTGGGTGGGCATGACCAGGATGGCCATGATGAAGGTGAAGGCCACCTTTTTCAGCTTGAACTGGTAGGCGTACAGGCCGTAGGCCGTCAGGGCGGAGAAGTAGGTGCACAGCGCCGCCGAGCAGCTGGAGACGATCAGGCTGTTGAGGATGCCCTTGAACATGGGGAAGCTGCCGTCGTTGGCCACGTTTTTCAGATTTTCCAGGAAGTAGTTGCCGGGCAGCCAGCTGAAGCCCTTCTGCAGGTCTGCGTGGGAGCGGGTGGCGTTCACCAGCAGGATGTAGAAGAAGAACAGGCACAGGAAGGACAGGACGATGAGGACCAGATAGGCCAGGATCGTTTCGCCTAGTTTATTCTTGGTATGTTTCATGCTTTGTGGCCTCCCTTACGTGTTTTCCGGCTTGCGCCCTTGTTGCTGCCGTTGGTCATGCGGTAGACAAAGAAGCACAGGATGCCGCTGACGATGAAGAGGTAGACCGACAGGGCACCGGCCATGCCGTAGTTGCGGCTCTTCAGGTGGCTGTTCAGGAACATGATCAGCGTCATGGAGGTACGGTCGGGGTTGCCCTGGCCGTTGGTGAGGATCTGGGGTACATCGAACATCTGCAGACCGCCGATGATGGAGGTGATGAGGGTGTAAGCCAGAATGGGGCGGATCAGCGGCAGGGTGATGGAGAAGAACCGCCGGAAGCTGCCGCAGCCGTCCAGTTCGGCGGCCTCGAAGATGTCGGGGCTGATGCCCATGATGGCGGCCATCAGCATGATGGTGGTGTTGCCGAACCACATCAGGAAGTTCATCAACCCGATGAGGGACCGGGTGCCGAAGGTGGTACCCATAAAGTCGATGGGGGTGTCGGTCAGGCCGATGGACATCAGGATAGAGTTGATGGGACCGTTGGTGGAGAACAACGCGAAGAACAGCATGGCGAAAGCCGAAGCCATGATCAGGTTGGGCAGGTAGATGATGATCTTGAAGAACTGCTTGCCGCGGATCTTCAGGCGCACATCGGTGAACCAGTTGGCCAGCAGCAGAGCGATGACGATCTGGGGCACAAAGCCGATGATCCACAGGATCAGGGTGTTGCCCGCATAGCCGATCATGTCGGACTTGAGCAGCTCGGCATAGTTTTCCAGGCCGATAAAGTTGGGGCCGACCTCCTTGATGCCGGAGCGGTAGTACTCAAAAAAGCTGTACCGCACGGTATCCACCAGCGGGATCAGGGAAAAGATGAAGTAGGTCACAAAGAACGGAAGGATGAAGATATAGCCCCATTTGGCATAGCTGAGATGATATTGTTTTTTCTTGTTCATAGGTCACCGTTCCTTTCCGGAAAAGGCTGCCGCACCGGGGTGCGGCAGCTGATTTTCATTCCGTAGTGTGCCTGGGGCAGATCACTCTGCCCACTGGATCTCGGTGATGTCGGGGTAGCGCTCCTTGATGGCCGTCTCAAAGTTGGACTTGGCACGGTCGTAGTCCACGTTGCCCTGGAAGTAGTCGCTGAAAGCGTTCTGGATCAGCTCCACACAGCCCTGGTCATAGGAGGACAGCGGCGCGATCTTGATGTTTTCGGCAACAGGGGCAAAGTACTCGTAGGCGTTCTGGCCGCCCAGGAAGTCAGAGGCGAAGGAGGCGTCGGTGGCAGCTTCCTGCATGCCGCTGACGGTGTTGGTGAAGTCCTGATAATCCCGGGAGATCTTGATCAGGTTGTCCTTGTTGGCGGTGAGGGCCAGGATGATGTCCTTCACGTGCTGGGGGTTGTCGGTGCCGGTGGCGGCATGGATGTAGGAACCGCCCCAGTTGTATTCCTGCGGGGGATTGGTGACGCCCCAGGCGCCGTCCTCGCCGTCCCAGTTGGGGGTCAGGGTGAAGTCGATGCCCCAGGCAGGCAGCAGGAAGGCAAAGACCTTGGAGGAAGAGCTCATGGACTTGTTCCAGTCGTCGTTCCACTGGCCCTTGACGGTCTTGTCGAAGTAACCGGCATCCAGCCATTCCTTGGAGGTGTTGATCCAGTTCATGATCTGGGGGTCTACCTTGACGGTGGTCTCACCGGCGGTCACCCAGGGTTCCGAGATGCTGTTGCCGTACAGGCGGAAGGTGTCGGCGTAGGAAGCGAAGGTGTAGTAGCCCTTGGCTTTCAGTTCCTCGGCGGTAGCCTTCAGGGTATCCCAGTCCTTGACCTTTTCGCCCACAGCGGCGGGGTCATCGGTGCCGAACACGTCCTTGGCGATGTCCCGGCGGTAGACCAGCAGGCCCGGGCAGCACTGCCAGGTGGAGCCGCGCTGCACGCCGTTCTGGTCGGACGCGGTGGTACGGGTAAAGGCGTACTGGTCGGCCAGGTCGGTGTCGGGGTCAATGCCCAGATCGGTCAGCGGCATGGCCACGTCGGCGTCGGCATCGGTGTATTTAAAGACGTAGTCGGTCTCGGACAGGAAGATGTCCACCTTGTCATCATCGGCGGCGGAAGCCTGGTTCAGCAGGGCTTCATCCAGCTTCTGCTGGTAGACGCCGTCCTGGTTGGGATTGATGACCCAGTGGATCTCGGTGCCGTCCTTCAGGGTGGTGACGGTGCCGTCGTCCGAGGTGCTCTCCACCTCGGGGTAGACGGCTTCCAGCCGGGTGCGGAACTCGTCGTTCCAGCTGTAGATGTTGATGACAGCGCCTTCGGTGCCGCCTGCCGTGGCGTCCCCGGCGGCCTGGCTGCTGCCGCTGCCGCCGCACCCGGCCAGCAGCGCGGCGATGGACGCAGTGGCCATCGCGCCGGCAAGTAAGCGTTTTTTCATGGTTTTCCTCCTTGTCTTGGGGGGCGGGCCCGGCGGTCTTGTGGCCGCCGGGGGCATCGCCCAATGGTTTTGAGGGGACAGGGCTTGAGTACTCCCTGTCGGACTGTGACTTTATTATAGGGGCTGGACCTGCCGGGGATATATTAGCAATTCACAAAAAATATCAAATTCTTGACCGAATTTTGGAAACTTTGCAAAACAAGGTCATGATTCTGGTGTTTTTGCACAGCGATTTGATTTTGACGCGCCCCCGGGGCCGTTATAATGGAAAAAACAAAAATCGGAACCCCATTGAAAGGAGTGGTTGCGTTGTCTCACCTGCCTTTTTTAGAGGAAAGCGGTGCCTTCGCCGTAGACCGGCCGGAAACCATCAGCTACCTGTACTTCCCACTTGCGTCGGACACCGACATGAAGAGCGCCGTGACCCCCACCTTTGGCGGTGACGCCAAGCTGGACCAGGAAACCTTTTTACTCGAACCGGTCAGCGCCGAAAATCTTCACGACAACCGCGCCAGCCGCAACTTCTGGCTGCGCTGCGGCGGCGAGATCTGGTCCTGCACCGGCGTTTCGGCCGCCCAGGAAGCCCAAAGGTTCACCCCGGACCAGGAGGACAGCCGCCTGCAGGCCGGCCTGATGTGGCAGACGGTGGAGCGCACCGCTCGCCCGCTGGGCATCACCGCCCGCGTCACGCTGTTCTGCCCGCTTTCGGACAACCTCGAGATCATGCTGGTGACGGTGCGCAACACCGGCGCCCGCCCGCTCACGGCCACACCGTTCGCCGCCGTGCCCCTCTACGGCCGCAGCGCCGACAACATCCGCGACCACCGCAACGTGACCTCGCTGCTGCACCGCATCCGCTGCACCGGCCACGGCGTGGTTGTGCAGCCCACAATGTCCTTTGACGAGCGGGGCCACCGGCCCAACCACACGCAGTACTATGTGCTGGGCGCGGGGCCGGACGGTCAGGCGCCGGTCGGGTTTTACCCCACCGTGGAATCCTTTTTGGGCGAGGGCGGAACCTACCTGCGCCCGCGGGCCGTCGCCGAGGACTGCCCCGGCGTGCCGGCCGGCAGCACGGCGGCCGGGCGGGAGGCGATGGGGGCCTTCCGCTTCCCCGAGCTGACGCTGGCCCCGGGGGCCGAGGTTACCTATACCGTGCTGCTGGGCGTCGCCCGCACGCCGGAGGAACTGGACCGCGTCTGGCAGCGCTACGGCAGCGCCGAACAGGCCCGCGCCGCCCTGGCCGAGACCCGCGCCGCCTGGCAGCGGCGGGTCAACGTATCCTTCCACACCGGCGACGCCGCCTTTGACCACCTGATGCGGTGGGTCTGTTTCCAGCCGTTTTTGCGGCGGCTGTTCGGCTGTTCGTTTTTGCCCCACCACGACTACGGCCGGGGCGGCCGCGGCTGGCGGGACCTCTGGCAGGACTGCCTGTCCCTGCTGCTGATGGACCCCGGCGGCGTCGGCCGCATGATCGAGCAGAACTTCGGCGGCGTGCGCATCGACGGCACCAACGCCACCATCATCGGGGCGGGGGACGGCAACTTCATCGCCGACCGCAACGGCATCGCCCGGGTCTGGATGGACCATGCGCTCTGGCCGCAGATGACCACCCGCCTGTATATCGACCAGACCGGCGATGTGGAGATCCTTGACCGGCAGGCGCCCTATTTCAAGGACGCCCAGGCGCTGCGCGGCACCGCCCTGGACCCCGACTACCGGCCCGAACAGGGCGGCTGGCAGCGGGACGCGGCGGGGCAGGTGTACAGCGGCACGGTGCTCGAGCACCTGCTCATCGAGCAGCTGGCTGCCTTCTACGAGGTGGGGGACCACAATATGTACCGCCTGCGGGGCGCCGACTGGAACGACGCACTGGATATGGCTGCGGAACATGGGGAGAGCGTGGCCTTCACCTGCGCCTATGCGGGCAACCTGCGGGAGTTGGCCGGTATGATCCGGCTGCTGGGCCGCCGCACCGGGGCGCGCACCGCCCCGGTGCTGGCGGAACTGGCGGTACTGCTGGACACTGATCCCGCCCGCTGGGATGACGCGGCCGCCAAGCGGCAGCTGCTGGCCCGGTACGCCGAACAATGCCGCCACACCGTCAGCGGGCAGCGCATCGAGCTGCCGCTGGACGAGCTGGCCAATGCCCTCGACAGCCGGGCGGACTGGCTGATGGACTGGCTGCGGCGGCACGCCTGGATCGACGGCCCGGCGGCGGGCGAGGGCTGGTACAACAGCTACTACGACGACCACGGCCGGGCGGTGGAGGGTGTGTTCCCCACCGGGGTGCGGATGATGCTCACCGGCCAGGTGTTTGCCATCATGGGCGGCGTGGCCACCGACGAGCAGATCCGGCGCATCACGGCCAGCGCCGACCACTACCTCTACCGCCCCGAGGCCGGCGGCTACCGGCTGAACACCGACTTCCACGAGCTGAAATTCGACCTGGGGCGGATGTTCGGCTTTGCCTACGGCGAGAAGGAGAACGGCGCCGTGTTCAGCCACATGGCGGTCATGTACGCCAACGCCCTCTACCGCCGCGGCTTTGCGCACGCAGGCTGGAAGGCGCTGAAGGCCCTGGCGGACACCGCCCTCGACTTCGACACCAGCCGCATCTACCCCGGCATCCCGGAGTACTTCCGGGCCGACGGGCGGGGCATGTACCACTACCTGACCGGCGCGGCCAGCTGGTACATGATGACCATGATCACCCAGGTGTTCGGCGTGCGCGGGCAGGAGGGCGACCTGCTGCTGGCCCCCGCCCTGCTGGCGGAACAGTTCGACGCCGACGGCTCCGCCGAACTGGCGCTGACCTTCGCGGGCCGGCCACTGTGCGTGCGCTATGAAAACCCCGCCCTGCTCGACGTCGGCCAATACCGGCTGGCAGCCGCCAGCCTGGACGGCGCCCCGCTGCCGGTGGACGGCGGTGTGTCGGTGCGGATTTCCCGCGCCGTTCTCGACGCGCTGGACGCCGACACGACCCACCGCATCACCGTGACTCTGCGCGCTGCGCAGTAAGACCGAAAGGAGCGAAACCTGTGCAATACGGCCATTTTGACGACCAGGCCCGGGAGTACGTCATCACCCGCCCGGACACCCCCGCCCCCTGGGCGAACTATCTCGGCTCACCGGAATACGGGGCCATCATCACGAACAACGCGGGCGGGTACAGCTTTGCCCGCTCGGGCGCCAACGGGCGCATCCTGCGCTATGTGTTCAACCAGTTCGACCAGCCGGGGCGCTACCTCTACCTGCGGGACGACGACAGCGGGGAGTTCTGGTCCGCCTCCTGGCAGCCGGTGGGCAAGGACCTCGCGCAGTACCACAGCCGCTGCTGCCACGGCATGGGCTACACCCGCATGCTGGCCGACTACGCCGGTATCTCGTCCGAAGCCACCTACTATGTGCCGGACGGCTGCGCTTACGAGGTGTGGGCGCTGCGGGTGACCAACACCGGCGCCACCCCCCGCCGCCTGACCCTGACCGGCTACGCCGAGTTCACCAACCACAGCAACTACGAGCAAGACCAGGTCAACCTGCAATACTCGCTGTTCATCAGCCGCACGGTGTTTGCCGGCGACCGGCTGACCCAGCAGATCCACGGCAACCTGGACGCCCTGGCCGCCGGCGAGGACGTGGACGACAAGCAGGTCACCGAGCGGTTCTTCGGCCTGGCTGGCGCGCCGGTGGCCAGCTACTGCGGCGACAAGCAGGTCTTCCTGGGGCGCTACCGCGACTACGGCAACCCGCAGGGCGTGGCCGCCGGGAACCTGGGCAACGTGGACGGCTACAACGAAAACACCTGCGGCGCGCTGTCCTGCGCCGTGGCGCTGCAGCCCGGCGAAAGCCGCACCGTCGTGTTTACACTGGGTATGCGCCCCTCGGCCGAGGCCGCGCAGATCCTGGCGGCCTACCAGGACCCCGAACCCCGCGTCCGCCAGGAGGTGGACGCGCTGCGGAAAATGTGGTACGCCCGCTTCGACCATTTGCAGGTCCACACGCCCGACCCGGCCTTTGACACGATGGTCAACACCTGGAACGCCTACAACTGCTTCATCACCTTTGTGTGGTCGCGGGCGGCCTCGCTGATCTATTGCGGGCTGCGCAACGGCTACGGCTACCGGGATACCGTGCAGGACATCCAGGGCATTCTGCACCTGGAACCCGAGATGGCCTGCGAAAAGATCCGCTTCATGCTCTCGGCCCAGGTGGACAACGGCGGCGGGCTGCCGCTGGTCAAGTTCACCCACAACCCCGGCCACGAGGATACCCCCGACGACCCCTCCTATGTCAAGGAGACCGGCCACCCGGCCTACCGCGCCGACGATGCGCTGTGGCTGTTCCCCACCGTTTATAAATATGTGGCAGAGACCGGCAATCTCGCCTTTCTGCAGGAGGTCATCCCCTTCGCCAACCGGGGCAGCGCCACGGTGTACGAACACCTCAAGCGGGCGGTGCAGTTCTCGCTGGATCATCTCGGCCCCCACGGCCTGCCCGCCGGGCTGTACGCCGACTGGAACGACTGCCTGCGCCTGGGCGCCAACGGCGAATCCAGCTTTGTGGCGATGCAGTTCTACTATGCGCTGTCGATTTTGCGGCAGTTTGCCGCCAAACTTGGCCGTGCGGAGGACGCCGCCTGGCTGGACGGCCTGCTGGCGGAATACCGCGGCAAGATCCAGACCCTCTGCTGGGACGGTGACCGCTACATCCGCGGTTTCACCGAGGCGGGTGAGCGCATCGGCGCCGCCGCCGACCCGGAGGCCAACCTCTGGCTCAACCCGCAGAGCTGGTCGGTCATCAGCGGCCTGGCCGGCAGGGAACAGGCCGAGGCCGCGATGGAGCAGGTCTACACCCGCCTGAACACGCCCTATGGCGCGGTGCTGATGGACCCGCCCTACCACGCCCATGCCTTTGACGGGGCGCTGGCCGTCATCTACAACCCCGGCACCAAGGAAAACGCCGGTATCTTCTCGCAGACGCAGGGGTGGCTGATTCTGGCCGAAGCGCTGCGCGGCTGCGGCGAGCGTGCCTACACCTACTTTGCCGAGAACGCCCCCGCAGCCCAGAACGACCGAGCCGAGGTGCGCCATCTGGAGCCCTACTGCTATGGCCAGTTCACCGAAGGGCCGGCCAGCAAACATTTTGGCCGTTCCCAGGTGCATTGGCTGACTGGCACCGCCTCCACCGTCATGGTGGGCTGCGTCGAGGGCATCCTGGGGTTGCGCCCCGACCTCGACGGGCTGCGCCTGGCCCCCGCCATCCCCCGCGAATGGACAGGCTTTACAATGGACAAGGATTTCCGCGGCTGCCGGCTGCACATCCGGGTAGAGAACCCCGACCACCGCGAAAGTGGCTTCACCAGCCTGACCGTCAACGGCCAGGCGATGCCCGACGCCTATATCCCGGCCGCGCTGCTGACCCCTGAGACCGACATCTGCCTCGTCCTGTAAGGCGCGGCCGGCCGCGGCCGTTTTGAACGAACGCTTTTCTCTTTTCTCCTTTCTCAAATCCCTTATAAACGCAGCGGGAGGCACGGAACATGCCTCCCGCTGCGTTTGTCTGTTTGGTTGTCTTGGGATTGCCCGGGAAAAGCGCCCCTCAGGTTTTTGGCGCCCCGGCGGGCGGGGTGGCAGCGCCAGGGGCCGGGGCGTCGGGCGCCGGCTCGATGTTCCACTCCACCATATAGTATTTGTCGCGGTACTTTTTGGGGGTCATGCCCACCGATTCCTTGAACTGTTGGATAAAATGGCTCTGGGAAGAAAAGGCCAGCCGGTTGGCGATGTCGATCATCGAAGCGTCGCTGAACCGCAGCAGGTTTTTGGCCATGTCGATCTTGCGGTCCCGGATGTAGGTGCTGACCGAGACGCCGGTTTCCTTCTTGAACAGGCGAGACAGGTAGCTGGCCGAAACGCCCAGCACGTCGGCCAGTTCCTCGATCGTGATGCGCTCCTTGATGTGGGAGTAGATGTACTCCTTGCAGGCGTTGATGTGCTTGGAGTTGGCGTTGCTGTGCCGGTATTTTCGCATCTTTTCGGTGTAGTCCATCACCATCTCGTCGTGCAGGCGGCAGACCTCCGCCTCGGTGTGGATGTCGTCCAACTGGCGGATGTAAAAATCGCTGAGCCGGAACGCCTGCTCCAGCTCCATGCCGTACTGCCGGCACATCCGGGTAATCATCGCGGTGGTGACCACAAAGTGGTACTTCATGTTGGTCACCGGGTCGCGGGACAAAATGCCCACCCCCTCCGGATCCTCAAACCGGGACTGTTCACAGTTGCGGCGCACCGTCTCCACATCGCCGTTGGCCACCGCCCGGTAAAACAAAAATTCCTCGGTCGGTTCCCGGTGAAAGTCCTCATCGATGTCGTCGTTCGCCTCGATCATCAGCCATTCGTCCTTGTAGCTCATGGATCTCCACCTCCCTGGGGCTGCTTCCCGCGCCGGGCAAGCGCCGCCCCCTGTCGTCCTGCCCCTATTATAGCACGATTCGCCCGCCAGGGGGAAGGCCACGGCGAGAGATTGGGAAAACGGCCGGGCTGGGGGGATATGATCGGCCATTCCCAGCAGGCGGAGGCCACCGACCGAAAGCTGAAGGAGAAGGAACTGAAAGCCCTGCAAGCCCGCGATGAGGAACTGGACGGCCTGTTTGAACGGATCTATGAGGACAATGTTTCCGGCAAACTCTCCGATGACCGTTTCGCCAGAATGTCGAGGCGGTATGAGGAGGAGCAGAAGGAACTGGCGGAGAAGATCAAGGCGCTCCGCGCCGAGATCGACAAGAAGAACAGCCAATCTATGACCACGGATATGTTCATCTCTCTGGTCCGCAAATACACCCGCGCCCGCAAGCTGACGCCCCGGATGCTGAACGAGCTCATCGAGAAGATCGAGGTATTCAACGCCGAGAAGGTGGACGGAGTGTGGGAACAGCGGCTCCGTATCCACTATAACTGCGTAGGGGTCATTGAGATCCCCGACCTCATCCCGCTGCCAGCCCCGGAGGTGTCCGTAAGCACAAGAAAAGGCGTAGTCGTCAACTACGCCCCATCCACCATCGCCGGATGAAAACAACAAAAAAAGACGAGTGTTCTTACAGCGTTTCAAATGCTATAAGAACACTCGCCATGGTGCGGCTGACAGGATTCGAACCTGCGGCCTTTCGGGTCGGAGAACTGTGACCGACAGGAAAATGCAAAGATACAGCGCCGGAAATTGTGTAGTGTGCACAACTTCCGGCGCTGGTTGTGGTGGTTATAAAAGAATGTTGGAGCGTGAAAAACGATAAACAGGTCCGGCCGGGAAGAAGGAGTGGTCAGAGGGTGGTCAGGAGGCATAACACACATAGAACACGCCAAAAAACGCACGCGTGCGTTATCAATCAAGAACAAACGCGTTTCGCGTGTTTTAGCGCGCTGTTTGCATCATTCATTATTTTATAAAAACGCCTGTGATAGTCAACTTATCCAGCTAAATAAGCACTCCCAAAAGGGTTCATTCTCCCGGATTTTGCAAATCCTCCAGATATTGCTCCGCCAGTGCCTCCTGGTAGCCGGCGCGCCTTTCCGCCAAAACCGCCTGGGCGGTGGGACGCAGGGCCGGGCAGGTAATCTGTTCCAGCTGGCGCAGGCGGCCTTCCCCCTCGATCTTCTTTTCCGAGATGGCCCGCCGGTAATCCTGCGGTTCCATGTGCCAGAAACGCACCCGTTCCCCGTATTCCTGCCACAATCGGTCGGCGATGGAAAGGCCCTCCGGGTCAAAGTCTCCGGCATAATACAACCGGCAATCTGTTTGCGCCAGCAGGTCCAGCAACTGCCAGGAGGCTTCCTTTAACTGGCCGGAGGTGCAGACCAGCGGGTGCTGCAGACCGCTTTGCCGGCACAGGGAGGAGAACAGCATCTGGTTTTCCAGCAGATACACCCGCCCGGTGGGACTGGACGCCCCCTGTACCTCCGCCAGCTGGGAGGAAGTGAGCAGGCAGAATTTCCCTGCCAGCCGGAATGGTGCCCAGGCCGGATGTTCCCGGCCGTCGGCCCCTGTCAGGATCAGGCCGCGCTGCACGGTAAAATCCGAAATATCGTCCTGCATCAACCCGCAGCGGCGCAGCAACGCCAGCCGCCCCCGGGCGCGGGTGGGCAGCGGCACCTGCTGCCAGAAGGCCAGGGCGTGGAGCAGCAAGCTGCCCGCCGGATTTTTCCCGTCCAGGGCGTGGGGATCGGTGGAGACGGCATAACTGCACAGCGCCAGCTCCTCCGGCTCCGCGTGTTGCTGCCGACGGTCCAGCGTGCAGCAGACCCAGTGCAGCCACCGGGCAGCCTCGGGCTGCCCGATGCGGTCCTGCAGAATCCCGAAGCCATGGCTTTTCTCTTCTTCCATCGCCTGCAGCCAGCTGCGCGCCGCTTCGCCATGGGGAAGGGCTGCCTCCTCCGCGAAAAAGCGGTGCACTGCCTCCTGGCGTTCAGTTTTCTGCCTGGCGTGGGAGCGCAGCGGCGCCCCGTCCAGCTGCTGCCAGAATTCCGCCAGGTCTGCCACAGCAAAGCGGCTGTCGCGTAGAGCTTTTTCAAAATCCGACACTTTGTAGCGCAGCTGGGGCGGCACAAAATGACGGCCCAGAAGTCCTTCGGCGGCACGGCATTCCTCCAGAGTGGCGTCCTGCAACCGGATCACACCGTCGGCATAGCCGGCCAGGCATTTTTTGCGCAGCTGCGCCAGCTGCCGCTGCCAACCGGGTGCGGAGGCAAAATAGTCCCGCAGGGATGATTCTTTCATGTTTCCTCCAGTCTTCGCACATGACCGTCCCAGTGATAGCGCAGCACCGTGACGATTTGCGCATTCTGGGGACGCCACAGTTCTGCAATATTCAGCGAGGATACCGTAGGGTAGCATCCCCACAGCGCCTGGGAGTTCATGATATAGTCGAACCCAAGCTCATGTACCAGCGCAAACATACTCTCGATGTTGGTCTCGTCCACACCGGCAAAAGC